>JAUVDE010000445.1 GCA_030595485.1 Draconibacterium sp. | reverse complement strand
AACTATCGGGATAATTCAAGAAAATATTAAGAAATATATGGGAAACCCTGACAACCCAAAGGGAACAAGGATAATAAACAATCTGACTGTGCCAAAATATTTTTAAATAGCTACGGCTATTAAAAAATATTTGTGGCTTGCATCTTATTCATTATCCTTGTTTCTTGAAAGAAAGGAATTTTTAGAAGTCCCCTTAAAGCAAGCCACTAATCGTTTAACTATATTTAACAGTAAACATTAAAAAACATAAAATATAAAATCGTTATTTTCATTCCACGAAACCAACATCACCAAAAAGCATTTGAAAAAGAAGAATATTTAATGTGGAAATTAGTGAGCATAGTTTTTGTTCTAATATTGATTCTGTCTCAATACCACTCTTTAAATGCTCAAAATGTTGTTCCCGACACCATTAAGCTTCAAAAACAAGACCAGTTTTACGATAGTTTAGAATACCGCGCAAATCAGAAAAAACTCACCAGTTGGATGTACGATATGTTGATATCGCCCCCGCGGCCTTATGTAGATAAAAAAGCACTTGCGCTGGACTATTACAACAAATTTGCCGGGAAGGTAATTGCAGAAATTGAAATTCAGGCACTGGATGTTTTTGGCCCATCTCTAAACGACACAACAAAAAAAGCCAAACATTGGGCAGAAAAGGGGGCTAATGCAATTCATACAAAGTCGAATTTGAAAACAATTCGAAAACAATTACTGTTTGAAATTGGAGATGTACTGGATCCTGAAGTTATGTACGAAAATGAAAGGTTAATCAGGAACCGCTCGTACATTAAAGACATAAGAATTCTGGTTGAGCAAGACAGCATTTATCAAGGTCTGGTAAATGTAACAGTTCTTACAAAAGACCGGTTTTCATTTGGAGTTTCCGGAGGTGTTAACGGCACCAGCTCGGGCGACATAAAGCTTTACAACAGCAATATTTTTGGTATTGGGCACGAACTATCGGTGAAATTTGTGGGGCATTTAAACAAATCGCCTTACCTGGGAGTAGAAACCTTTTACAAAATAAAAAATATTGCCGGAAAGTTCCTGGATATTGATTTAGGCTACCTAAATACCTACCGACGTGAAGGGTTCATTTTGGAGGTTGATAAACCATTTTACACACAAACAACAAAATGGGGTTATGGAACCTACTCGGCTCGTATGTTACGCACCGACAGAATTACTCTAAGCGACCCGGTGCAAGTTAAAGATGCTTTGAGCTTGTCGTTTAACAGTATATGGGCTGGCCGCGGAATTAATATCAGTCCCAAAAGAAAAAACATTACCCAACTTGTATTTTCAGGTGGAATTAACAATTGGAATTATTTCGAAACACCAATAGTGGAGGAAGGAAATGAGCATTTTTTTTCTAATCATACTTTATACATGGCCGGCATTACGCTTTCGCAACGGCGGTTTATTCAAGACCAATTAATTCACAGCTATGGGATTACCGAGGATATTCCCGAAGGTTTCAAAAACGAATTGATTTTAGGATACGATGCCAACCAATTTGGCGACCGGCATTATGTTCACTTCTACACATCTAACGGTAATCTTTTACTTAGTCGAAGTGGTTATCTATTTTTATCAGCAGGTATTGGAGGCTATTTAAAGGAGCAACGTTTTGAAGAAGGACAAATTCAGGCCAATCTAAGTTTTATTACCAAGCTTTATTCGCCCGGAAGAAAAAGAACAAGAACCTTTGTTGATGCCAGTTATACCTTAGGAATTCGAAGGTTCGAAATAGAAAAGCTTACTTTAGGAAAATTGGATCATATCCGTGGTTTCCATAGCAATGATCTGGAAGCTATTGGAAAACAACGCCTCAACCTAAAGCTCGAGCATGTAATTTTTATGCCACAGCAGTTTTACAAATTTAATCTTGCTTTTTTTGGATTTGCCGACCTGGGAGTAATTGGGTCGAATAAAGAATTTATTTTAAAAGAGAACTATTACTCTGGTGTTGGTTTTGGACTTCGATTTCACAACGAAAACCTTGTATTTGAAACCATTCGTTTACGATTTGCATTTTATCCTTTCTTCCCCGACGATTTCCACTTTTTTGGTGTTGTACTAAACGAACAATCTAAAAGTGAATTTACTTCGTTCGAACCGATTGCTCCTCAACCCATGCGTTTTGAGTAGACTTAAAAAGTTAAAAGAGTTTGCACCTAACACAAAACCCAATTAAAAAATCTGGAACAACTACATTACTATTCTAGAACTGAAAATATATAAAAGCTTGCATTTCAGAGGAAATAGATTGATAAACTACAATAACCACAACCGCAGCAATTACAGCTTTTAGCCAAAGCGGAGCAGCAATAAACCAGTTTTTAATCTTTTCTTTCCAGCTTTCACTCAACCAATGAATAAAAAAACCAAAGCCCATTACCATAAAAACCCATTTGTAGGCCAGCAATACTTCGGGCACCATCGACAATTTTAAATCGGTAGTTATTTGATGAAGCATACCCTTTACCACTTCCATTGATTCGGAACGGAAAAACACACGCGTAAAAGTTATAAAAGTAAAGGTTATGGCTATTTTCCAAATATGAGCTGTCCAATGGCTTAGCTTTTCCCAAGGGCTAATTTTTCGCCAGAATTTGTACACTACTAAACCAATGCCGTTTAATCCTCCCCAAATAATAAATTGCCAAGATGCTCCGTGCCACAAACCACCCAATAGCATGGTTAGCATCAGGTTAATGTTGGTGTCAATACTTCGTTTTATTTTAGGTGAAATACGTACAAGAACAGCAAAAGCCACTACCACCCC
>JAUVDE010000409.1 GCA_030595485.1 Draconibacterium sp. | reverse complement strand
GTAACGCTAGGAACCGGTGTTGGCGGAGCGCTTCTAATCGAAGGCAAACCATATCAAGGAGCTTTTAGCAAAGCCGGACATTTGGGGCACATGGTTATCGACAGCGAAGGAGAACCCGATATTATTGGAATGCCGGGCAGTCTGGAAGATGCTATCGGGAATTGCAGCATTGAAAAAAGAACCGGTGGAAAATACTCTTCTACGCATCAACTTTTGGAAGACTATAGAAAAGGAAATAGTTATGCCAAAGATATATGGCTGACTTCGGTTAATAAACTAGCGATTGGATTGGCTTCGTTAACCAATATTCTTTCTCCGGAAATGATTATTGTGGGAGGAGGAATAAGTGATGCCGGAAAAGATCTATTCGAACCTCTTGAGGAAATGATGAGTAAATACGAATGGCGAGCGGCTGGCAATAAAGCCGAAATAGTAAAATCGCAATATGGCGATTTGTCAGGAGCTGTTGGAGCGGCCTGTTTTGCGCGAGAAGCAGTAAAAAGATAACCTCGGGTACAAGAACTAAAGTGTATTCAAAGATTTCGGAGAACCTACAATTGACCTTGGTTTGATTCTATTTTCAAATTGCTAATTTTAAGCAGAAAACGAAACAACACCATGGTGGATTATTCTGTATTACTTTCCTATTTCGAAAAACTAAACAAACGAGAACTGTCGGATGTTGAGAAGGGTGAAATAAGCACTGCTTTCCGAAAGGAATCGTTTAAAAAGAAGGGAGTTTTAATGCGAGCAGGCGAATCAAATACCCGCCATTATTACATCGAAAAAGGTTTACTTCGATTATATGTAATCGACCCAAGTGGGAAGGAGTTTAATGTGTTGTTTGCCAAAGAAAAACAATGGTTAGGCGATTTGGCAACTCCAGCACCAACACCTTATTATATCGATGCATTGGAGAGTACTTCTGTATTTTCTATAGAGGAAGCTGGTTTCCAGAAAATAATAGGTTACTATATGGATTTAGCTTCCAATATTCGCAAATCGTATGTATTTCTGCAAAAACGCTTTGTTTCGATACTCTCAAAAACTGCCGAAGAAAATTATGAAGAACTCATTCAACAAAATCCTGAGTTAATTCAACGGCTTCCTCAATATCATATTTCATCTTATTTAGGGGTTACTCCTGTATTTTTAAGTAAAATTATGTCCAAAAGGGCAAGAAAAAGACAGTAAAGTATTTTTCTTAAACTAGTTTATTTTTTCTGAGGTTTTTGTACTGTAGATTTGCAGTATAAATAAAAATCAGAAAAATGAAGAAATTGACAGGAATTTTAGCAGCGATAGTAATTGCACTGACAGCACTTGCAGCCGATGGAAAAGGAGAAAAAACGGCATTTGATGTAGATACGAAAGCCAGTAAAGTTTATTGGACTGGGAAAAAAGTATCGGGAGAACACACTGGCTATTTAAATGTAGATGGTGGAACCGTATTTGTAAAAAACGACAAAGTGGTTGGTGCTGATATTAAAATGAATATGAGCTCGATTGAAGTTACAGATTTGGAAGGTGAGTGGAAAGATAAACTGGTTGGACACCTAAAATCTGACGATTTCTTTTCAGTAGAAAAGCACCCAACTGCAACTTTTAAAATTACTTCGGTAAAAGGTAACAAGATTGTTGGCGACCTAAGTATTAAAGGAATTACCCACGAAATTTCATTCCCGGCAGAGGTAAGTGTTAGCGGAAGTACTGTTACTGCCAATGGAACGGCTTCTATTGACCGAACCAAGTGGAATATTAAATATGGCTCGGGGCAGTTTTTTAGCGATTTGGGCGATAAAATGATTAGCGATGAGTTTGAAATAAAATTTGAACTTACTGCAAAGGCGAACTAAAAAATAAATTAGAATATTGTGGACAGAAAAGAGTTCATGAGGAGGGCAGCTTTATCTGGCGTTGGAGTAATTGCGGCAAATGCAATTGTTCACGCCGGAGAAGCTTCAACTAAACTTCCTGAAATTGGGAATAGATTTGAACAGGTAGGATTTAATCACCTTCCAAATAAAGAAAATAAAACAATGAACACGGTTTTACACAAGGCGGAAACAAGGGGAGAGGCAAACCATGGTTGGCTTCATGCAAAACATAGCTTTAGTTTTGCCAATTATTACAATCCTGAGCGCATGCATTTTGGTGTTTTGCGGGTTTTGAATGACGATATTATTGCAGGCGGAAAAGGATTTGGAATGCACCCGCACGACAATATGGAAATTATAACCATTCCTTTGGAAGGCGATTTAGCTCATAAAGACAATATGGGGAATTCGGCGGTAATTAAGCAAGGCGATGTTCAGGTAATGAGTGCCGGTACCGGAGTTAACCACAGCGAGTTTAATCCCAATGAAGATAAAGAAACCAAGCTGTTTCAAATATGGCTTTTTTCAAATAAAAAAGATGTAGAACCACGTTACGACCAACTTTCGATTCGAGACATTGCAGAGGAAAATAAATTCTACCAGATTCTTTCTCCAAACAAAGAGGACCAGGGAGTTTGGATACATCAGGATGCGTGGTTTAGTTTGGGGAAATTTGAGAATGGAAAATCGGATGTTTATACATTGAATAGGCAGGGCAATGGAGTTTATATTATTGTGATTGAAGGTTCTGTAGAGATTGACGGACAGATACTTGAAAAACGCGATGGCTTGGGAATTAGGGATGTTGATGAGTTAGAACTTGTAGCAACTGAAAATGCAAAAGTTCTATTGATGGAAGTTCCAATGCAGGTTAGTTAAACTTAAGGTTTTTGAAAATTATACGCCATGACAATTAATGCCCGGTCTTTTATATTGGGTATTTTTTGTATTCAGCGGATAAAATTCGTCTTTATATGCAGTTGTTACTCTATTTTGTTTACTATTTTCATGAATCGGGTGCGTTGGACTGAAATTGTTATCTTTAAGAAATATGCCTAAGAAATATGCACGTTCTGTTAAATATCCATTTCCTTCAAATTGGAAAATCTTATTTAGTTTAATTGTTGCTGGTGAAATGATATTTAGTTTGCCATTTCACATAATTAGGTATTTCAGACCGACTTTGCTTGAAGTCTTTAGTCTGTCAAATACTCAAATTGGCGATGCGCTTGCAATATATGGAGTAACTGCAATGATATCTTATTTCCCGAGTGGCGTAATTGCTGATCGGTTTTCATCTCGTAAATTAATGTGTTTTTCATTATTATCCACTGCGTTAGGTGGAGTTTGGATGCTAACAATTCCAAATCAATTGGGGTTAGCATTACTTTATGGTTTTTGGGGATTTACAAGTATATTACTTTTTTGGTCGGCAATGTTA
>JAUVDE010000114.1 GCA_030595485.1 Draconibacterium sp. | reverse complement strand
TGGATTAATCCGTCGAATATTAGCAATATCCCAATACCAAAGTTGTCCATCACCACCCAGATAAACTTGTCCAGAACCAATTCCGCCAACGGGCATGCCTATATATTTTAGCTCCTTATCTTCTGCTTTTGTAAAAAAAATAGAGGTATAATTAAAAATTTATTGTGATATTTCATCTTTAGTTTTTAAAATTTCACTCTGATAGTGATTGAAGTATTTTACGTCGCTTCTTTCTGAATTCGCCAATATTAATATCAAAATGCTCGAAGCCATAAACAGTCGTCCCCACCAATTCTTCAGCTTTAGCAGGGAACTTTTGTTTGTACATTTTTAGCAATTCATAATCCACAATTCCATCGCGCATCGCCTCTAAACGAATGGATGGATAAATGGTTTTGTACGCCGGATAAACAATCCAACAATCGCCGCCAGGCAAAATATTTCCCGAAGAAACAATCATTCCCGAAACATCATCATACGGATTTTCGGCTGTAACAATGCCAGAATTGGAACCCCAAAAATTAAATCCCCAATGCAAATATCCAGGAATATTGTATTTGAAATTTACCCAATGTAAGAGGCGCGTTTTTATTAACGGCTGTTCCACAAAACGGTTTGCCCACTCGCCTTTTGGCGACAGACAAGTGTAATACCAAGCTTCGTCGCCTTTAGTTTGACGTTCGTTATAGAAATCTAAGCCACTTTTTAGAAAGTTCATTTGAGGCACCCAAATATCTACCATGTTTTCCAACCGGTGGGTGTGGCAAGCTTCTATCACTTTTAGCTCTGGCACCAAAGATTTCAGAAATTTTGAAATTTCTATGTACGACTCAACATTCGAATCAATGGGCTCGTCGGCAATGTGCTGAATGTATTGCTCGATCCAACCATTAGTTCTGATGTTTTCGACAAACGCAGGTAGAAATGCATTGTAAAAATCCATTGTTTTGGGATTGTCGAGTGCCAGCAATTCCTTGTCAATGCTATCGTTTTCAAGAACTGGAACATAAAGACCAAAGGGACTCGACCAGCCACCATCTATCCGGCTTCCCAAGTGTCCGCCTTCCAAACGTCCAATTACACCTTCTTCAATAAACAATTCAACCATTTTATTGAAATTGGAAAAATCAAACACCCACTCTTCATTTACAAATGAAAACTCGGTGTGGTCAAAGGGAGAAATCATGGCTACATTTTGCCGGTATTCAGCTAGTGTTTTTGCCATTACACGCGATAATTCCCAATATAAATCGCTGTGCTTTTCAACCGGCTCATTGTTGTTTAAATAATGTAAACGGTCAAGAAAAAACCAATTGGTAACCCAAAGTGAAGTGTTTTTAATTACAGGTTTGAACACTTCAATTTCAAACGATTTAGTTTTTGAGATTGTTTTACCACCAACTTCGCATGTAATTTCAAGAGACCCTTCGTATAAACCAGTTTCACAATCAGCTGGTATTTTAACCGAAACCCAAAGAGGTTGTGTAGTTCCAAATGGTACATCGCGACTCTCTTCATACAGAATTGGGTCAGGAAAATAACCCGACATTGGTTTATACGAATCTTTCGATGGGTCGGGATTTGCCCGGCCCACTTTTACAAATCCAACAAAACCTGTTTTTATTCCAGTTAATTCTGCTTTTCCATTTTTTGGATGAACAACTTTAATCTTCAGATTTTGAATATCGGAGTTTGCACGAACCACAAACTGAAGACTGGCATCTTCACCACGAGCAACATCCACATGCGTGTCAAACGGAGCAAAATAATTGCTTTCAGGAAATACTTTTTCAAGCGAATCAACAGCTTCCAACTGTATAGATTCGTTGGTACTACAACCGTAAAAAAAGATTGCTGTGAGCAATATAAAGATGGACAAATTGTTTTTCATATGGTTGATTTTAAAGGTTCAAGTTCAATTCTATTTCATGAGCATATCGAGCACTTCTTATTTTTGTTAATGCTTAATTCATTAAACGACATATCGCGTAAATCCAGGGTCAATAATTTTCCGGAAAGTGTTTCACCTAAGCCGGATAGTACTTTTATTGCTTCCATTGCTCCCAGGCAAGCTACAGTTCCTGAAACGGCTCCAAATACCGGAAACTTTCTTTTCCAGGCAACTGGTTTTTCAGGGTACAGACACGATAAACATGGTGTTTCACCAGGTATAATAGTTGTAATTTGCGCTTCCAATTCGTACATGGCACAATCAACCAACACTTTCTTTTGCCTTACCACTTCCCGATTCATCAAAAATCTTTCTTCAAATAAAGGAGCAGCATCAACAACAACATCTGCCTGTGAAACCAATTCGGCTACATTATTTTCATTTATATTTTCGCCAATTGCGACAATCTCAAGGCGCGGATTTAATTCCTTTAAACGTCGTTCAACCGAATTAATTCGGGATTTCCCCAAACCGGCATCCGTCATTAAAAGCTGGCGATTTAAGTCGCTTGGCACGACATTTCCTCCATGAGCCAATATAAGTTTACCAACACCGGCAGCAGCCAATTCGTAAGCAACAACACTTCCCAGTCCTCCACAACGTGAAATCAATACAGAGCTATTTTTCAATTTCTCTTGTCCTTCAACTCCAAAGCCGGGCACATCCAACTGCCATTCGTAAACAGCCAATTCCTTTTCTGTAAGTTTTTTCATATATCTAACCTCCTGCAATTGGTGACATTATGGTAATCACATCATTCTCCTTAACTTCTTTTTCTGAGTTAAAAGCAATTTGTTTTCCGTTCAAAATAAGAAGTACTGCATTCATAAATTGTCCATCCTGATTAAAAACAATATTGGCAAATTCTTTACTGTATATTTTATTTAGATGATTTAAAATCCCTTCAATATTTATCCCTTCATTCACATCAACTAAATCCTCCGCTTTTCCGATTGCTTTTTTTAGCTGAGCTGTATATTTTATCTTAATCTTCATGAGCTATAATTTTACCTGTTCCGTTCTCAAAATACCATTCTCAATTACCAATAATTTATCAGCCAATTTAACCGCCTCCGATTTTGAATGAGAAATATGTAAAGCGGTAATATTTAGTTCGTTCTTCAATTTTTGTAAAAGCTGGTACATTTCTTCTTTTGTTTTTTCATCGAGCGCACTTAAAGGCTCGTCGAGGCACAAAACTCTCGGGTAAAAAGCCAGCGCCCTTCCTAAAGCAACCCGTTGTTGTTCGCCGCCACTAAGTCCCGCCACTTTTCGTTTCAATAAATACGAAATTCCCAAAAGCTCTGCCAACTCTTTAACTCTTTCCGTTTGGTCTGCTTTATTCCATTTTCTTATTTTCAAACCAAAGCCAAGATTTTCAGCTACGCTCATGGTAGTAAACAAAGCACCGTCTTGCGGCACATAACCAATTTCGCGTTCGGCCGGTTTTAGTTTTTTTATATCTTTTTCATCCAAATAAATTGAACCCGATTTAACCGGGCGTAAGCCGCAAATGGCTTCCAATACCGTAGTTTTTCCGCTTCCGGTTTGCCCCATCAAAACAATATATTCTCCTTCTTCTATCCTGAAATTAATTCCTGACAACCGAAACGCACCTTGTTCTATGTTCAGTTCTTTACATTCTATCATTAGCGAACTGATTTTAAAGATTTTTCTGAACCAAAATAACGCAGTGAAATAAGCACTGCAAAACCAGCTAATATCATTATCAATGAAACTGCAACTGCAGCCTCAATATTTCCTACCGACATTTCTAAAAAAACGGTTGTTGGCAATACTTCCGTACGCATTCTGGTGGCTCCCGAAAAAATAAGGATGGGTCCAAATTCGCCTAATGCCCTTGCCCAAGCCAGCGAAGCAGCCGTTAATATTCCCTTTGTTGCCTGTGGTAAAACAACATGATGAAATGCTTGTGCTTTGTTACATCCCAATGACAATGCAACTTGCTCCTGCCTCACATCTATCTGCGAAAAAGTTACGTACATTGTACGAACCGCAAAAGCACATGCCACCATAAATTGCGCAATTACCACACTGTAAACGGTATATGTAATTCTAAAATGACTTTCGATAAAACGACCCGGTGCAGTTTGAAACATGATTAATAAACTTAATCCGATTACCAACGGTGGAAGTACAATTGGAATATCGAGAATGGCATCGAGAAAGCGTTTGCCCCAAAAATCGTAGCGTGCCATTAAATAGCCAATGGGTATGGAAACCACCAAACTCAATAACATGGTTATGGTACAAGTAATCATACTCAGTTTAATGGCGTACTGAATTTCTTCATCTTTAAAAACGGCAAAAATATGCCCGGGAGTTGTAAAGGTGAGGTCGGCAAGTACCATTGCCACAATTAAAAAGACATAGGTACCACCAACAATTCCCATTATTAAAAAGAATGGAAAATCGGACTTTACTTTTAGCTTTTTATGTACTAAATTGCTCAATTTTGTATTCCTCTTTAGTTTACTTTTTAGCCCACTGAAATCCGTTCTCGAGATACTTTTGCTTCGATTGTTCTCCCAACAATGCATTTACAAGTCGTGTGGTTAAATAAGGATAATCTGATTTCACTCCTAAACCAATATTTTGTATCGCCATGGCATCTTCATCGTCAACCTGCACCATGGTAAGTTTGTCTTTTACCTGCGACAAATTGGCTTCGTACACAATTACCGCATCCAAAGAACTTGTTCGAATTTGATTCACCAACAAATCAGCTGTTGGGGTTTGAGAATAAATTTGAGGTTCAATATCATCCCAAATATTTTTACGTTTTAGCATATTTTGAGTTAATGCCCCCA
This sequence comes from Draconibacterium sp., assembly GCA_030595485.1. Classification (GTDB taxonomy): domain Bacteria; phylum Bacteroidota; class Bacteroidia; order Bacteroidales; family Prolixibacteraceae; genus Draconibacterium. The sequence goes on along the minus strand of JAUVDE010000114.1, from coordinate 4,233 downwards.
AAGCGCTTTGCTGAGGATTACAAACCCCAATACGAAGCTCTTTTGCTCTTAAATCTTCAAAGGATTTTATCTGAAATGGATTTCCCTTTTGCGTTGCAATAACAATGCGGGTATTCGACACATCTTCAATGTTTGTAAAATCGGTTTGCACATCATCCATAAACGACACATCACACGAAAGGTAGGCATCGGGTTTTTGACCTGCTTTTATTTGCGAAACTAAAATTCCACAACCGTTGTAAACTCTGATTACTTGCACTCCTTCGCGTTCTTCGAAAGCTTTAATGGTTTCCTCTACAGCCACTCGATTAACACCTCCACTAAATAATAATATTTCGGGAGTTTTTGCCCATTTATCTCCTTTTACCGGCACATAACCATTGGCTTTAAAAACAGTTCCGCCCTTATCGTACGACGATAAGTAACGAAGAAACTTTAATGCTTCTGTTGGCTGAATGGTGTAGTTCAAAACTCCAATAGTAATCTGTTTTTCATATTGGTTAAAAGCTTCAATGTGAACTGCTTGTAAATCGTCAAACTGATTTACAGTGGCATCCCAAATAATTCCAGCATCAACAGTTCCTAATCGAATATCGGCTGCTACATCGTTTACTGTTGGTTTAAAAACGGTTGCATTTTCTTTTAACGCATTCCACTTCTTTTGTTTCTCAAAAATCTGTTTGCTTAGTTTACCAATCGATGCAGCATCGGGGTTGGCTAAGGCAACCCGTATCTCAGGATTTAGCAAATCGAGCGCCTTTGTAACATTTTTTGCATTTCCTTTTTTTACTGCAATTACAGGTTTCATTATTGCCAATGGCTGCGATTCGGCAATGAGTTTAAATTCTTTAGCCATTTCGATGTAACTTTCATCGGCAGCCAGATACAAATCGCCTTGTTTGGCTATTCTTAAATTCGACAAAAGTGTTCCCGAACCACCATATTGAATATCAATTCGCACACCATATTCCTTTTCATAATTTTTTGCGAGTTGCTCAATGGCAGGTTTTATTCCTGCGGCGCAAAACAACAAAATTGATTTTTGTTCTTCTGGTTTACGGTTGCAAGCACCTAGCAAAACAATCAGCACCAACAGCAATACTTTAATTCTATCATTTATAAAAGTCAACTTCATCTTTTTGTTTACCTATCGGATTGGCTTTGTAACTATTTAATTCTGTGATAATGTATCATTCAATTATTCCACCTATTCTGAAAGTTTAATTTTAAAACTATCATGAGGTTCATTCCGCCACGCTTGATTTATGGTAGAAGGAGAAAAAGCAAAAAGAGGAGAAAAAGTTTTTATAATAACCGTTTGTTTATCGGGCATGAATTCCAATATTCGTAACCAGCCATCACCACCGTTGCCATGCCAGCCACCACCATGTGTTTGTGCATTAAACACCATTTGGTGCACTTCTTTTTGACCGGCGTTCTTCTCATTTCGATAGCCGACATTTTCTTCGAATCCACCTGTTCCACCAATATGTCCGCAAAATACCATTTCAATATTTTTTGACGGGGCAATCAGCTGCTTCCACAACTCTTTGCCATGTGTAACATCTTTCAGTTTATAGCCTTCTTTTTCGATTAGCACATTATCGTCAGACATGGCTCTCATGTAACTATGTGTAAGAATTATTCCTTTGTGGTCTTTATACTTTTCCTGCGCTATAATCTCTTTTGCTTGCTGAACAATCGTTTCTCGGGGATTAAATTCAAGTGCTACTATTAAATACTTGGCATCGTGTGGCGAAACGAACTCATAATAGGCATTTTCTAAGGTTTCCTCACCCGAGAAGTTAGGCATCATTCCTACCAGAATACTACTTGTTGATTTCAATTGATTTGGAGGGAAATAAGAATTTAACTGCGAATAACGATTCTCGGCTGATTTGCTGCCATAATCATGATTACCGGTACACAGAATATAGGGAACCACTGTATCTAAAACAGAAAAAGCTTCTCGCACTGCTGTCCATTGCTGAACACTATTTTGGTCACCGTTAACACCGTCTCCTTCGTGAATATTATTTTGTTCCACCAAATCTCCTTCACATAAAACCAACTCAATATTAAGCTTTTCTTTATTCTGTTTAATCCATCTGGTCATTAGCGAAAACACAGGCTGGTTTAACTCAAACTTGCTGTAACTCTGAGGGTCAGGCAATACAACCATTGTCCACGAATCTTTATTCTCTAATTCTGGTTGTCCAGACTGAGCATAAATTCCATTGTAGAAAAAGACGGAAATAATTAGTGTAAGCAGTAAGCTATTCATAGTGTTGTATTTATTTTATTCAATATCTTTTTTTAATCTGTCTACTATCAATTTGCAAACGCATCAATTAACTAATAACGTTGCATTTTATTGTCGCACTCCCGAGCATAAAAATCTATGCCCCCTTGTAAATTAAAAACCCTCGCAATTCCTTTACTCAAAAGAAATTCGACAATATTCCGACTCCGAATTCCAAGGTGACAAAAAACTACAATATCCTTATCGTCGGTAATTTCGTTTAAACTATTTGCAACCTCCCCCATTGGAATATGCTTTGCACCCGGCAACGTACAAATATCCAATTCGTAATGTTCCCTTATATCCAGCAACAAAAAGTCATCGTCACTTCTAATTTTCTGTTCCAACACAATCGGGCTAATATCGTTCACCTTTTCCGCATTATTATCAATCTCTTTTTTCACACCACAGAATTCATCATAATCAATTGGTGCAATAATCGTTGGGTTTTCGCCACAAACCGGGCAATAAGGATTTTGCTGAAGTGCAATTTCATCAAAACTCATTTCAAGCGCATTGTAAGTTAACAAGCGCCCGATTAATGAATTGCCAATTCCCAGAATAAGTTTCACAACTTCAGTAGCTTGGATAGTACCCAATATTCCGGGCAAAACACCTAAAACCCCAGCTTCGTTGCAAGATGGAACTGAACCAGCCGCCGGAGGATTTGGAAACAAACACCGGTAGCATGCTCCTTTTCCTTTCGAAAAAACACTTGCCTGTCCTTCAAAACCAAAAATTGAAGCATATACATTTGGTTTGCCTAGCAACATACAAACATCATTTACAAGATAGCGGGTTGGAAAATTATCTGTTCCGTCAGCCACAATGTCGTACTCATTAATAATATCAATGGCATTTTCTGCAGTCAATTTCACCTCATAAATTTCTATATCCAGAAAAGGATTTAATGCCAACAATCGTTCTTTAGCAGCCTGTGCTTTTTGTAAGCCAATCTCATTTGTAGAAAATAAAATCTGACGTTGTAAATTCGATTCATCCACAATGTCATAATCAACAATCCCAATTTTACCGACACCCGAAGCCGCAAGGTAAGTTGCCAAAGGCGAGCCAAGTCCGCCAGCACCAACAACCAACACAGAGGCATTCTTTAGCTTCTCCTGCCCTTCCAATCCAATTTCGGAAAGCAGAATATGCCTTGAATATCTTTTTATTTCAGCTGTGCTTAAACCGTTCATTCTATTTCTTCATAAAAATTACTGCTCCAACAATTAGAACAACAACCAACAAGGCTACTAATGTGTAAATGAGAATATTTTTTGACTTAGATTTTATTGGTTCTTCCACAGCAGTTTCTTTCACCGTTTCTGAATTCCCAAAGACTTCATCCAAATCAATGGTTTCCGGTGCAAAAGCTACACTCCCGGTCTCGTCTGAAAGTGATTCTTTAGCTAGTATTCTGCTCATTTCTGCTAATATCATCGGATTGTCAACATCGAAGCCCACAAGTTTTGCCAGATACTGCCTCGATTGCTGATTCCACAAGAGTGGCACCTGATTTCCCAACATCCACTTTTTGTCCAGTCCACATTCACAATCGGCTCCAATCATCGACATGTATTTATACAGTCCACCATCCTGAACTTCTTTGAAATCAAGCTCTTTTCCAATTTTTCTACCACGCCCGTAAAGTACAAATGCAACTGGGTTTTCCGGAACTTTATCAAGTCCCAAACTCCAAAGCAAAAGCCTTTCAGTTTGAAAATTATCTTTTGTAACCGCGATTGAAAGTGGTCCCTGTTTAACAATTTTAGGCATGCCCGGCATAATATTTTCTATGGCATCGCATTCCTCTTTTACTTTGTTGCCAATTATCAGGTTCTTTTCAGCATCCTCTCCTTCAATCCAAATAACAACCGCAAATACATCGGGGAAAGCCGTACGTAGTTTTTCACCTAAAGCTGTTTCCA
>JAUVDE010000366.1 GCA_030595485.1 Draconibacterium sp. | reverse complement strand
TAAAAATGGGCTCCCTGATGTTCTCCAATTACTTCACCATTCCATGGTTTGTACGGAAACGAAAAACAAAGCTTTTTGTAGTTTTCTTCTGAAACTTCAACTTGTTTTTTCTTTTCCATAAAACTTGCCGGAATTTCAATTACGTTCCCAGTTATTGGTTCCAGTTGTTGTTGCAAAAATGTTGGCAAATCTACTTTTCCAACAAAACAAATCCCTTGCGAGTCTTTACGTTCAGCAGTCGGTAAATTTTGCTCACGTGCAATATCGCGTACTTCTGGTTTCAATAATTCGCCCACCGGAAACATCGCTTTCGAAAGTTGTTTCTGATTTAACTGACACAAAAAGTAACTCTGGTCTTTGTTAGGATCTTTTCCGGCTAAAAGTTGATGAATAGTTTCACCATTTGCTTTTATTTCACTTTTGCGACAATAGTGTCCGGTTGCCACAAAATCGGCATTAAACTTCATTGCCTCATCTAAAAAAGTGTCAAATTTTATTTCACGATTGCAAAGCACATCCGGATTTGGAGTGCGTCCTGCCTGGTATTCGGCAAACATATAATCCACTACACGTTTTTTGTAATCTTTACTTAAATCAACAATATGAAAAGGGATATCTAATTTCTTTGCTACCATTTTAGCAATCAAAGCGTCCTCTTCCCATGTACATGCACTGGTAATATTACCAACACGTTCGTGCCAGTTTACCATAAAAAGTGCAATTAAATCGTGCCCCTGCTCTTTTAGCAAGTACGCCGCCACACTCGAATCTACTCCTCCCGAAAGTCCTACTACTACCCGACTCATTCTTACAATTTTAGGGCTGCAAAAATACAAAGGAAAAAGGTAAAAGGCAAAAGGAGAGGAAGGTTGCATGTTTCAGGTTGCATGATATTAACATTACCTTACCTGTGTAAGCAAGCTATAACTTGAAATCTGCAAGTACATGGTACAAATAAATTCAATGTTCCCATCTGAAGCTATTACTTACAGCAATAAAATGTAGTTATTATTTTTCGCTGGACACTAACGTTTACCAAAAGGAACGGTAAATCCCAGCCATGGGATTACAAAGCCGGCATCAACACCAGCAGGAATAACCAAGCCGTAATCTAAAGCAGCTCTTTTAATGATGGATCGCCCTCCTACTGAAATTATCAAACCACTCTCGCCTTCTCCATTTATTAAATAATTTTCAGTGATTATATATCCTCTTTTACTTATTCTAAACATTCCACTCAAAGTAATCATTGGAGCATTAGCCCAATTTCCATCAGCATATCCATATCCCATTCCCAGAGTTACATTGTTATCTCTAGACCCAAAAGTTGTGATTCCATAAAATATACCTAGCCCTGCATCTTCTTCACCTATTACTGTTCCAAAAATCACTCCTCCACCAACATTAAATTTATTTTCAGTTATAGGTATCGAGAACTTAGCCGTTCCAAAAACAGGAGTAGGTCCACCAAATAAAAAAGCTGGAATTAAGCCTGCTCCAATCGAAATATTATCTGTAATTCCATAAGCGACCTGATTCCAAAGAACCCAAATATTTTGATAATATCCTTCCCCTTTATTGAGGCCATATCCATTGGGTGACCAAAGATACCTGGTAGATTGAGGATTTGGAAACCAAAACTTACCATCTTTCATTTGTTGAATATCTACTTCTTTCTTCGACTTAATATCCTTTCTGTAGATTTGAATCTCTCCCAACTTTTCCGTTTTCAATGTAATAGAAAGAGCATCTTCTTTTACAATTTGACCTAAAAATTCATTTCCGTCTTCCGTCTCAATAGAAACAAGATTATCATAAATAATCTCGCTTTTTGCTATTGATACTATACCAAAATGTTCAGTCGCAATTTTTATAGTATCAGAATTTTCTGAAACTATTTTTCCGGTTAACATACCACTTGATTTGGAATTGATTGTAACAACAGTTGTGTCTTTGGGTGATTGTGAATAAACAGTTGAGGCAACAAAAACCAGAATAAAAAACAAGACAGCTTTGAATGAATCCATAGGGCTTAATTGAATAGCATTAATAATTTTCTTTTATATACGATCTAATTATTATATTGTTCATATAGCACACATATTGTTGCCAAATTTCATTAAATAACCACAACAATAATAGATATCTGTCAATAATCTTCACAAATTGATGTAAGTAACAATGAATCGTTTAGGAGTAACGTTAATAAACAAATCTGCGATTTACTTTTCGGCCAAAATGTTGGTTCTATTTACTTCATCAACCAAATTGAGCGCAATATCGGCGTCCTTTTTCCAATCGTATTGTCCACTTGCTCCACCTCGCCGGTAGGTAGTAATTTGCTCCGACACCAGTACAATTTCACCCAAACCTTCCGAAATTAAATCTTTTATGTATTCCGTTTGAAACTCTTCTCCCCTATTCCAGATGCGTTGGGCATAATAAACCTGGGCATAAGATTTTCGAAGTTTGGCACTCATTAAAGTACGGTTAAAAGTATGATAAATGATATTAAAATTACCAGAATCGGTACAATACGCTTTTGCTTCGTTAATAATTCGCATTGCTTTTTTTGCCAGTCGAACACCATGAACTTTTTCAGCAAGAACATATTCGAGATATGTTGAATCCATTAACTCTTCGGGCTGTAACCAGTTGTTTTGAAAAACTTCGTAGAGTTCTTCCATATTTATACCTTCTGCATGTTTGTGCTTCGCCGGTGCCAAATGATTTACAATGTCGCTCCAATAATGAAACTGCTGATTTACGCCATGTTCAATTATTATTTCCTGATTAGTAAGCCAACGCCCCGAAACGTGTCGTGTATAAATTGAACGATAATCGAAATTTAATTTTGAATGGTATGTGGTGTTTAGCCCAAGCGTATAAAACGACGAAAGCATAATTTCAGGGGCCAATTCAAATAAAGGTTTGAGATGCTGAATGGCAGTCGAATCAAATTTTTCAGCAATAAAATTTTCAAATATCTCATCAATGCCAATCTCAAGGTTTTCGGTAGATTTTGATATGGCATACAAGTTTATTTCAGCTGGTGTTCCGATAATAGATGTGTTTTTATAGCGGTCGGTACGAACAGAATAACCGATAACATTGGGTAGTGTTTGATAATGCTGCCAACGCTTTAAATGTGTCTCAGGGAAAATACTTGCCACAATGCCCTGCCCATTAAATTCGTGAGCACAGTCAAATTCCACGATTACCGGGAAGGGAATATCTTTTATCCACGATGAAACCGGATGCGTGATAAAAAAGTCGTGCGGTGTTTCTTTAGCCATCACCACAATTCCCGGTGTTTTTATCAAATCGAAACAATTCATCAGATTCGAAAGCTCAGAGCGCTTATGCATAAAACTGCGGACATACAATTTCAAGTTACGCTCTTTTACCACCACCGATGCCACGGAATCGACCAAAGCCGCCAACTTTTCCTCGGGTGTTTTTAGTATCTCTGAATATTGATTTTCAACGCGCGCACCGGTTTCAATAAATGTTAAAACAATACCATCTACATCTGGAATTTTATTCAACATTCTTCGATAATCCCGTTTAAACCAAAGCCAGAACTTTGGATTATCGAGGTTAATTTGCGTGGTATCATTTACCTTAAAACGGTCGGGATAATAATCGATATTGTATAAAGCATGGTCCCAAACTACCACTTCAGGAATTCCCAGTTCGTGCGCTTTTTGAGTGAGACCATTTACAATATTCCGATTCCATTGGTGTTTTACATCCTTTAGATTGTGGCAAAT
>JAUVDE010000057.1 GCA_030595485.1 Draconibacterium sp. | reverse complement strand
GCATTACTTACATAAAAAGGACGTGGTGCCATTGTTGCTAATAAAGAGTGCTGATCCACAGGTAAAGCATGAACATCCTCGGAATATTTCCCGGCATTTCTACAAATCCATGTTGGCAGAAAATCAACCATATTTTGTAATGTTTCGCCATACTCGCGTCGCCAAATTGCATCGCCGCCATGCCCTGCTGTTGCCAGCAAAGTCATTCCAAAGCGTAAATCAGTAACTGCAGCCCACAAAGCTACTTTCCCACTGATTGAGCAGCCGAGAGTAGCAACCTGTTTTGAATTAACGGCTTTGTCAGTTTCCAGATAATCCATTCCGGCACTTAAAGCATTCGCCCAAACGGCAATCATTCCCCACTCATTTTCTTTAGTATATTCCTGTCCTTCTGCAAAATGTAGGTTTGTTATTCCACCACTCACTTTCCCTTCCTCGTCACCCCTGTCATTTGCAAAAGCAAGATAATCTACCGTAGCAACCCCAATTCCACGTGTCATTAACTGGTGAAGCGGAATTCCGTTTCCTGTTTTTCCAAAACTTTGCGGACTGTCTAATTTTAATCCTTTCCGTTTAATATCGCCACCATTTGCCAACAATATTACCGGAACCTTTTCATCCGAATTCGTTGGAACAAAAAGTACAAGTGGCATGGTAACTTTCCCAATCTCATTCTGAAAAGTTATAAGTACATCTTTTCGGGTACACAAGCCATTAAAAATTGTTTTGTCTTCCGAAATTAATTTGAATGATTTTTTTATTGGGCTTGAAGGTGTTGGAACTTCGCCGTACATATTTTGTGCAAAAAAATCAACAATTTCCGGTCTTCTGGTAAGCTCCCAATCTGCTACCGTTGCAATTTTTTCTCCATTAAAAGATGTAAGCACATCTGGTAAAGTGTATTCCGGCACTTTAGCCTCATCGTAATTGGCTTCCAAGTATTTCCCGCTGTAGGTTTGTGCAGCTGCATTATGCGAAATAACCGCTACCATTATTAGTACTAAAAGTCTATTCATCATTTTTATTGGTTTGTCGAGATAGTATTAAGTTTCTCTACTATTCTCTTAAATTCTGGCTGAGTTATAATTTTAAATCTATTAATGACGAAAATAGGGTTCGAACTTTGAAAGTTCTATAAAAAACAATTTAAAGGGTTATTTACATCTTATTTGGGATAAGATAGCTGTGCAGTAGAAAGGATATTAACAATAGTGGCTCACTATAATTGCAAGAAACAACAAGTTCTAGGAAGGATTCTCATTTACCAGAATTAGGAGAAAGCCATAAATAAAATAGTCCTTCTATTTATTTATCCCAATATCAACCGTACGATGTTGCGTTTATTCCAAATGGTGCTTTAGTTTTTTGCGAAGAAATTTAAGTGTACGGTAAATCTGGGTCTCAACAGTTTTTGGAGAGATATCAAGTTTCGCTGCAATCTCCTTGTGCTTTAATTGCTCAAAACGACTCATCCTGAAAATGTGTTGACGCTGTTCGGGCAATTCGCCAATTGCTTGTTCTAAATCCTGTTTCAAATTTGCAAAGGACAAAAGCGATTCAATACTTTCATTTTCAGAACTTGCCAATTCCCGATCGAGTGAATCAAAGAGTTCATCAAGGCCCGATTTTCGGCTTTCGCGTTTTATATAATTAAGTGCCTTGTGTTTTACCGATTTAAAAAGATAAGGTTTAACCAATAGCTTATTTTGCAGCTTTCCATTTTCCGTCCAAAAAGTAGCAAATACTTCCTGAACAATGTCTTTTGCTGCTTCTACATCATTTACAAATCGGGAGGCATACAGACACAAATCGGGATATAGCTCCAAAAAGAGTTTACGGAATTCATCAACACCTAGTCTGTCTTTTGGGTTACCATATAATCCTGAAAGCCACATTCGGTTCAAACGTTATGGTTATTGTAAGCAAGATACAAGAAAAGATATAAAAACAGCAGAATCCCCTGAAGTGAATTAATCAAACCTGATTTTCTTGACAAATATCAAGAGATTTTCAATTTAATAATAAGGCATTAAATAACAACTTATAAGTTCCAGTAGTAGAAGCCCTGAATTGAGGATAAAACCCATAGAAAACAAAATTACCTAAGCCCTTTTTTGCCCAAACCATTGTTGGTTTACCATGCAGCAACTCGCTATTTTTAGCATAGCCACTTGCTAAAACATTGTCTTCGGGGTAGTTAGCAATTACACGGCGGTCAGTATCGAAGTATGGAATGGAAGTGGCAAACACCGGTCTACCACGCGAAAATACTTTGGCAGTTTTTGGCATACCCAAAGTAAGCGGGTGATTTTCCATTAGTTCAATATTCAACAAAGTACCCGGCACATCCAAACCTTTCTTTTTAATTCCGTCCGAAATATCAGAAACAGGCAGTTGAAATTCTTCTTTTTCTTTTTCTGAAATCTTAATGGATTGCGCTCCCATAAACAAACCTGTAGACAGTCCCCAACTTACAATTGTTCCGCCCTCGTTTACAAATTTCATAAGTTTATGCACACCTTCTTTACCGATGCCTTTGGTATATTTTGGATCGTATGAAGGAATAGAATAAGCTCCACTACTCGCTTTGTATTTACCTTCTAATAAAATAGATTTATTATTATCGGGGAAAACAATTACATCGTAGTCGGTCAGATCTTTTGACGAAACTTCACCCGGTTTAAGCAGCTTGAATGGAATATTATAGGAGTCGAAAACATAACGTGTCCACCCGGCATCCATATCATGAAAATTAGTTTCGATTAATCCAATTTTCGGTAATTCCATACTTTTTACATTTTCAGAAACTTCTTCTGTTAATGTTATTGGGTTTACGGTTATACCATCGAATAGTTTGTGCAGTTTATCTGAGTTCTTACCAGAAATTGGCAGAACAAAGTCGCCTGTTTTCACATCTACATCACCAATTTTCGAACATTCTGTAATACGCGAAACATCCAATCCTGCCGACAATGCTGCAAATGCAATTTTAAAGCTTTCATTATTCGAAACCGGAAATACAATCGTTTTTACTCCTTCGGTGTGCTCTGCTTCCAGTACAATAGGAAATTCAACTTTTGCCAAATTCAATTCCAACTCTTCTACTACCTCATCGATTTCATAGGATAAAACTCCACGATGTAAAGGCAAAGACCAACTTGTTATGTCGTACGGGCGAATCATTTCTCCATCAGGAGTATAATGTCTTTCTGGGAACTTTTGTTTTTCCAACACCTCTTTTATAAAAGCACGGTAAGGTTGAGCCAAGGGAACAATGTAATCTCCTTTTTCAATTACCTGCCCTTTGTACTCCATTTTATTAGATGTTTTGTACACTTCAACTCCATGCTCGTCCAACAGTGTAATCAGTCCCAACAATTCGCCTTTATCGTGCTGTTTTGCTGATAATACAAAATAAGCAGGTGCCAGTGTTTTACCTTTTTCTACTTCTCCTTTACAAAGAGCATTTCGAGTTAATAGAATATCCTTTTTATGATATGAACCTGTTTTTATTAAGGAATAAGTCGACGATAATTCATATTCAATAATATCGCTTAAACGCCACCATCCACCTTCCCAAGGCATTGGCATATTTATACTTTTTTTGTATTCGCCTAAACCTTTTCCACGAGCAACTAACTCATTCTTTTCAATGTATATTGGTTTTGCAAATTGTACACTGGCACATTCGGTTAATAAACCAATAATATTTTTCCAGAGCGCGGTTTCAGTAGAACCCGGCCAATAGTCGTCGAATAAATAATGTTGCGAAACTCCAGCCAAACCATCGGCAGCCATATCTTTCGCCATGTTCGAGCCAAAAATCCAAGTCCAGTTCCAAATTTTTTCGTCAATGTTTTCAGCAATTGGGTCGTGCATTGGCGGCACAAAATAACGTGGCCCGGTTGAGCCCATTTGGTGTTTTTCGGTCATTACCTGCGGATACCATTCAGTATTGTAAACTCTGGCTACCGCTTTGTTATCGCTCTGTGTTAAGGTTACAAAATCGCGGTTATTGTCGTGTCCTACATATTTATGATAGACCTCTGGCATACTTCCACCTTCAAATTTTGTTCCTTTCGAATTCAAATAATGATTTACAACCATATCCATTCCATCGGGGTTGTGCGAAGGGATTATCATATAAACTACATTTTCCAACCATCCCAAAAGTTCCGGATCGGAAGTTGTTGCAATGTCATAGGCCAAAAGCGGCGCTGCCTGCGATGGCCCAACTTCGGTTGAATGCATTGACAGTGTTCCAAGAATAAAAACCTTTCCCTCCGAAGTATAACTCTTAAGCTGTTCTTCTTCTAATTTATCATTCAAAGCCAAATCCTTATTAATTGCTTTTAGTCTATCCAAATTCGAAATATTTTGCTCAGCAGAAAAGAATGTCAGATACATTTTTTTGCCCATTGGCGATTCACCAATTTCAATCATTTCTACCCTTGGTGATTTATCAGCTACTTGCTGTAAATATTCAATAAGCGTGTCGTAATCGAACAACATTCTATCGTCACCAGGCTGAAATCCAAAAAATTCCTTTGGAGTTTTAATCTTATTCTCGCTTTCCTGAGCCACAAGATTTAGAGAAGAAACCAAGCATACAAATAGAAAGAAAACAGATACAATTCTAGACATAGCAAAAGCTTTTTGTGTTTAACAAAAAATATTAGTCTATAAATGTAACAATTATTCAGAAATCTCTTTAGAGAAAAAAGCTTGGGGATAAAGAATGATTTTAAATAAAACAGAAGGGGGTTACCTTTGGGCCGTTTGAGGTATTTTATAGTACAAGGAAGAAAGACGCAAAACCCCTTTCGACCATTAAATCAATTTCAAAAACGTAATATTAATTACGAGAAGACATTTAAGGAGGCTCAACCAGCCTCCTTTCTTTTTTCGAAATATTTGAAATTTTACATTCGCTGTGGCATTTCGATACCAAGCAAACTCATTGCTTTTTTAATTACACTACCAACTGCCGAAGCCAATACCAAACGGAAATTCATAATGTTTGCATCAGTTTCTCCTAAAATCGTATGATCGTGGTAAAACTGGTTAAATTCTTTTACCAAATCGTAACAATAACTGGCAACAACTGCTGGACTGTAATTATCTCCAGCTTCTTGAACCGCAGCAGGAAACAAAGAAAGACGCTTCAACAGTTCTTTCTCTTTTGGCTCCATCGAATCCATATTCAAGTCGGCTAAAATGCTAACATTTCTATCAGCAGCTTTTCGAAGAATGGATTGAATACGTGCATAGGTATATTGAATAAAAGGTCCGGTGTTTCCGTTAAAATCTATCGATTCTTCAGGATTAAACATCATGTTTTTACGTGGGTCAACTTTCAAAATGAAATATTTTAAAGCGCCTAAAGCAATCATTCTAAAGGTATCCTCTAATTCCTTTCCTGAAAGTGAATCTAGCTTACCCAGCTCAATTGACATATCACGAGCAACTTTTACCATTCCTTCAACCAAATCATCGGCGTCAACCACAGTTCCTTCGCGCGATTTCATTTTTCCAGATGGCAATTCAACCATTCCGTACGAAAAGTGATATAAATCTTTTCCCCAACTATAACCTAATTTGTCGAGTAATTTCGCCAAAACCTGGAAATGATAGTTTTGTTCGTTACCCACCACATAAACCATTTTACTAATTGGGTAATCGTTAAAACGCATTTTTGCAGTACCAATATCCTGAGTTATATAAACAGAAGTACCGTCGCTACGCAATAAAATTTTCTGGTCTAATCCTTCTCCACTTAAATCGACCCAAACCGAACTATCTTCTTTTTGATAAAAAGTCTTTTCCGCCAACCCTCTCAATACCTCATCGCGACCAATCAGGTAAGTATCCGATTCGTAATAAATTTTATCAAAATCAACACCCAATGTCTTGTAAGTCACATCAAAACCAGCATAAACCCAGCCATTCATGGTTTTCCAAAGCTGAATGGTATCTTCGTCTTTAGCTTCCCATTTAAGCAACAATTCGCGTGTAGCAATTATCGATGGAGCTTGATTTTCAGCCGATTCTTTTTCAAGGCCATTTTCAATAAGTTCGGCAATTTCAGCTTTATAATGTTTATCAAACTCAACATAATATTTACCTACCAAATGGTCTCCTTTTAAACCTGAACTTTCGGGTGTTTCACCATTCCCCCATTGTTGCCAGGCATACATCGACTTGCAAATATGAATACCACGATCGTTAACAATATTCGTTTTCACCACCTTTTTCCCATTGGCCTTTACAATTTCGGAAATGGAATAACCCAGTAAGTTATTACGAATGTGGCCTAAGTGAAGTGGTTTATTTGTGTTTGGCGATGAATATTCAATCATCACCACATCAGAATCGTCGTTGGCTACTTTGGTTCCAAAATCAGGATTTGAAAACACATCTTTTAGAATATTGAACCAATAATTTTTATTGATATCAAGATTTAAGAATCCTTTAATCACATTAAATGAGTCAACAATATCTATTTTTTCTTTCAGATAGTTACCTAAATCTTCGGCAGTTAATTCTGGCGATTTTTTTGAAAGACGCAAAAAAGGGAAAACCACGATTGTGATATCACCACTTACCTCTTTTCTTGTATTTTGAACCTGAACTTGTTTGCTATTTACATCTGCCTGGTAAAGCGTTTTAACCGCCTTGATGGCAGCTTGCTGAATTATTGTTTCGATACTCATTATAAACCAATTTTAGGTGCGCAAATATAATACATTACTTGCTATAAAATAAAAAAGCCCTGCCTTACGACAGAGCTTTTCTAAAATATTTAATTATTGCTTATTTACGAACTTTAGCAACTTCGAATTCAGCTCTACGATTTAACTTCCTATTATCTCTTGAGCTATTTTCAACAGCAGGTTTTGTTTCACCATAGTTATTCGAACCAACTGATGCATTGTTTACTCCTTTTGAAAGTAAGTATTTTACAACAGCCTGTGCACGTTTTTCTGAAAGTCCCATGTTGTACTCTTCAGTTCCTACGTTACAAGTGTTACCGCTAACTACTAATTCAAATTCTTTACTTGCAATTAACTGGTCAGCCAATTTATCTAATTCAGCTTTTCCATCATCGCTAAGCACTGCTTTGTTCAAGTCAAAATAAATTGCAGGAATAGATAATGTTTCCCAATCAGGACAACCATTATTGCTAGCAGGACCTTTAACTTGAGGACATTTGTCTTCACAATCGATTACACCGTCACCGTCAGAATCAAGTGGACAACCATCAGCATCAACCGGACATCCTTTTGGAGTATCAGGACACTTATCTTTATGATCTGGAACACCATCTTCGTCTGTATCAGGACAGCCATTAAATTTAGCTAAACCTGGTACATCCGGGCACTCATCATCTTTGTCTGCAATTCCGTCACCGTCTCTGTCTGGACAACCATTCAATGCAGCACTTCCTGCCTCATCCGGACAATCATCTTTATAATCTGGTACTCCGTCGCCATCACGATCAAGCGGACATCCTTTTTCGTCAACCTGTACTCCTGGAGGAGTATCTGGGCATTCGTCTTTTTTATCTTTTACACCGTCACCATCAGAATCTTTAGCACTTCCTAAGCCAAATTCAATGATACTGGTAATTTGCATACGATCATCATTAACGTCAATCTTTCCACCTGGAGCATTTCTTGTTCCGTCAATTCCGCTTACATATGTACCGGTAACAAATAATGATGTTTTTTCACCAATTGGAACTTTAAAACCAGCACCACCATCGAAGTTTACACCACTTTCCTGATTATCCAAAAGATAACCAACACCACCAACAAGGTAAGGCTGAATAGCACTATTTTCTTTGAAGATATAACCGTTACTAAGTTTATAACGTAGGTTCAACAAAGTGTTATTCATTTCAACACCGTCTTCCCACCACGAAGTTCTGTTATCTAACATTAAATCAAATGAAGGACTCAAGTAGCGGCTTAAATAAAGATCGCCCAGAATATTGCTTTCTGATTTTTCAAGGTTATTATCTAAACCAGGTCCTAAACCAATAGCCCATTTATTATCAGCGTTTTGAGCAACAGCTGCACCAATAATTAGGCTGAGCGTCAAAAAAAGAAATGTAAATTTTTTCATAATGTGTCGTTTATTTTGTTTTTATTGAATTCTTCGAGCAATTTAAAAATTAATTTTCACCTAACAAAACATCTTTTATTGCGAATAGTTTTATTTATTGCGTCATTTATTAACAAATTTAAACATTTAAATAATACAAAATCAAATAAAAAAATATTTTGTTTGCTATAATCGACATTGAAACCACAGGACAGAGCTATAAATTCGGCAAAATAACAGAAGTTGCTTTGTATCAACACAACGGACAGGAAGTAACTAGCTCATATTCAACACTTATTAATCCTGAAATAGATATTCCATATTTTATTACTGAATTAACAGGGATAAATAATGAAATGGTTAAGAATGCTCCAAAATTTTACGAGGTTGCAAAAACTCTTGTTGAAATGACACAAGGACGAACTTTTGTGGCGCACAATGCAAATTTCGACTATAAGTTCATGCAAGAAGAATACAACAAACTTGGCTTTAATTACGATAGAAAAACAATGTGCACCGTTAAATTGGCAAGAAAGTTACTGCCTGGTCACAATTCGTATTCGCTGGGAAAGATATGTTCTGATTTGGGGATTGAAATAAATGGCAGGCATCGCGCCGCTGGCGATGCACTTGCCACTGTTAAACTTTTTGAGATTCTTTTGAAACAGAATGAATCCTTCCAAAATCCGAAAGCCATAAATAATTATCGGCTTTTCTAAATCAATTTATTCTTCTGAATCTTTGGTGTCTTCGGTATTGTTCACTTCCTCAGTTTCTTCCACTTCCGAAAAATCCAAAAGTTCTTTCTTCTGAAGCGCGTTATACCACATCAATACTTTTTTAATGTCTGAAACATAAACCCGGTCATCATCATACTCTGGCACTACTTCACTGAAATAGGCTTTTAATTCTTTACCCGAAGATTTTGGTGTAAGTGCTGCTCCACCCTCTTCTTTGTCTGAAATGGCTTTGAAAATATCTTTTAAAGGAGTATCTCCTTCATAGGTATAAATTGCTATATCTTCTAGTGCAGAAACTTTAGCCGAAGAATGAACCGGCATACGTTTTTGGGTATCCAACGATTCTACAATAATACTATTTTTACTTTCGGCAACTAACTTAAAAAGTCCCGAGTGTCCTGAAATTGATAATATCCCTTTTAACATGACTATTCTAATTTTTGGCGAAGATACAATTTTTGTGAATTTGAGAAAGCCCGAAATTAAAACTTATAGGTAAGGAGACTATTATTCGCAACAATCTCCTTGCCTATTTAACTCATTTTGAAACGATTAAATCAAACCGTTAAAACTATTTAAAATCAATTTTATAAGCTACCCCTGCTTTAATCCATATACCAGGCTGAGCAACATTTCCGATATCGTTGTATTCCACATCGAACAAATTATTTACCGAAGCAAATACGGTGATTCCTTTGTTTTTGTATGAAAGCTTGGCATCGCAGGTTAAAAATGGATCGTATTCGACTTCACCAATAGCTACTTTATCTTCAAACTGAGTATAAGTACCTTCTCTATCCTGGTACACCAGCTTAATGTTTAAGGCAAAGTTTTTATGAATTGTTTGATGCACAGAACCAACAAACTTGTGCTTCAAATTATCGAGCACGTAGTTAGATACAAAGTCGGCTTCCTTTTTATCCAGATTATTGAATAGGTAGCTCAACTGTACGTTTGGAAAGTTTCGTTTAAACTTTTCCTTTAAATGAAAACTAAGCTGTAATTCTGTTCCAAGATTATTTATTTCAGTTAAATTTTGTGGCTGCCACACATCGTCGTTTTCATTTTTCACCCAATCGATAATATCTTTCCCTTGACGATAAAAAACCACCGCGTGCCCCTTCATAAAGGGTTGATTTAGCTTGAAGCCACCTTCCAGTGTAGCCGATTTCTCCGGATCCAAATCAGGATTTCCAATATTCGTTGGGCCATCGTAATATAAATCGGTAAAAGTTGGCATGCGCAATGAAGTATTATAGCTGGAGTACAGTTTTACTACTTCCGATACATTATAACTTACATCGATGCCAGGAAAAACGTTTACTCCAAGATCGCTACCCGATATATAATTACTCATAATTCCGGCGGTAAGCGTCCAGTTATTTACATAGGCTGCATGTTCTAGAAATACCGATGTTGTATTTCTAACATCGGATTTGGTAAACTGCGCATCCTCTCCTGGCACATCTTTGGGTTCATCTAAATCTTCACCCAACACATTACTCAAAATATTCTCCGAACGGTATTCAATTCCAAGTGCCGTTTTTCCACCCAACCATTTAATCCACGAATTTAGGTTGGTTCCGTAAACATTAGTTAAATGATAATTGTGGTTTTTATACCATGATGCCGGATTATCGCGAAACAGTTCAAAACGATCTTGATGTCGACGGTAATAAGCAGTAGGTGTTAAATGGAATTTGCCACTACCTTCCCATTTTACTGATGTAAAAAGTGTTTTGGTTTCTTCGTACTGATTGGGATACTTTGGGGTGTAAAAACTATTGGCACCAAATCCTTTTTCTGACAATCCTAACTGAAACTTTAATGTTCCCTTTTCTGAATCAAATTGATTCGAATAAAAACCATTTAATTCTTTAAAATCGGTGTTGTTGATGTAACCATCCGAGCGTTTTCCATTAAAGCCCAGCATGTGATTTACTTTACCGGTTTGAAACGAACCAGCAAGGTTTCCATCAAAAAAGCCAAAACTACCTCCTACGGCTACTGCCTGAAGCGAAGTTTCTTTGTTTTGTGTGGTTACAATGTTAATTGCCCCAGAAAAAGCATTGGGACCATACACACGAGCAGCAGGTCCTTCAAGAATTTCAATTCTTTCAATTTGGGCTAGACTAACGGGAAGGTTTAAATTGTGATGGCCGGTTTGAGGGTCGGTGATGTTGATTCCATTTAGAAGAATCAGGGTTTGGTCGAAAGTACCTCCACGAACACTTACGTCCGCTTGTACTCCTTCAGTACCACGTTGCCGCACATCCACTCCTGCAATGTACTCCAACAAGTCCTGAACACTCTGAGCCGGTGCCGCCTCAATTTCTTTTCTCTCAATCACGGAAATAATCCGTGCCACCTGCGAATAAAGGGCAGGTGATCTTTGCGCACTAACCTCGATCTCATCAAGGTCGTATTGCAATTTAACGTCAGAAGTGTCTTGTAGTGTTTCGGCTGCTATTACCGGAGTAGATATTAAATATACTACCGATAAAACCGAAATAACAATTGCCTTTTTCAAAGTAAGGAATGTAGAATAGTTCTTTCTCCCCCACTTTCTGAACGTTAAAACTGCATGCGCATTCTGTTTTAAGTTTATAAACTTCATAATCACATATAATTTCGAGCGGCAAATATACGATTAGATTCTAATAAAATACTTTCTAATTTTTTGTTTAAGTATTCGAAACACCCATTAAACATGGGCGTTCAATTATCTGTTTAAAAAACATCAGTTGGTCTTATAAAGATTCTTTATATCGTATAGAAAATATCAACTGATATTTATCAGGATATATTTGCTTTTGGGGTGCCGAATGGGTTACATTTGTTTAGACAAAATAAAAATAACACGCCATGACTCAGATTCAATTTAACAACGCACTTCTCGGATTAAGTGAAAAACTGCACTACTACGCATTAAGTTTAACTTCTGATTCAGAGAGAGCTAACGACCTTTTACAAGAAACATTTCTTAAAGCTTTAACCTACCGCGATAAGTTTACGCAGAATACAAATTTCAAGGCATGGATTTACACCATCATGAAAAATACATTCATTAACGACTATCGCAGAAACGTAAAAACAAAGAACACTTTTGATGGTTCGAACAACGATTTCCACCTAATGTTCTCGAAAGATAAAGTTTATCCTGCACCGGACTCATTTTATAGTTCGAAAGAAATAAATAAAAGCATTGATGCTTTAGAAGATGAGTACAAAGTTCCTTTTACTATGTTTTTAGAAGGATATAAATACAAAGAAATTGCAGAAGAATTAAGTTTACCGCTAGGAACAGTTAAGAGTCGCATTTTCTTTACACGAAAAAAATTAGAAAAAGCATTACACGAATATGCCGTTAATTAATAATAGAGAAAATATTAGTTTTAAAAAAGGTCTTCAAAATGAAGACCTTTTTTATTTTATGCGTAAACCATGATATAAAATGAAGCGTTCCAATAGCTTTAAATAAAAAGAAGTATTATTGTGCGTGCCTCCATGGTTTACCATGAACAAAATTTATGCGTATGAAAAAAATAGCAGTTCATTTAGCTGAAGGATTTGAAGAAATTGAAGCGATAAGTATTATAGATGTACTTCGCCGTGCCAATTTAAGAGTAAATGTTATTTCCGTTTCGGGAAACTTTGTAGTTACCGGTTCGCACAATATTAAAGTAATGGCCGATTCCTTATTCGATAGCGTTGATTATGATGGAATAGATATGATTGTACTTCCGGGAGGAATGCCGGGCTCCACGAATCTGAATATGCACAATGAGTTAAAACAACAAATATTAAATTTTCATGAAAAAGGAAAACCACTGGGGGCGATTTGTGCTGCACCCTTAATTTTTGGAAACCTTGGAATTTTAAAGGATAAAAAAGCTACTTGCTATCCTGGATTCGAAGAGGAGCTAAAAGGTGCTATCCTTACCGGTAAATTTGTAGAGCAAGCCGGAACAATTGTTACTGGCAAAGGAGCTG
>JAUVDE010000195.1 GCA_030595485.1 Draconibacterium sp. | reverse complement strand
GGGTCGATGCTTCCGATTATTACTCTTGGAATTTGGTTTTCAATAATTAAGTCGGAGCATGGAGGCGTTAAACCAAAGTGAGCGCAAGGTTCCAACGATACGTAAATGGTACTTCTTTTAAGGTCCTCGATATTGACAACTGAATTAATTGCATTTACTTCGGCATGCGCTTCGCCGTGTTGTTGGTGATAGCCTTCGCCAATAATTTTATCGTTACAAACAATAACACAACCCACCATTGGGTTTGGTGAAACATTTCCGGCACCTTTTCGCGCCAAGTCAACGCAGCGCAACATATATTTTTCTTCGCTTGTCATTCTCATTAAAAAACTAAATTTGCAGAACAAAAGTAAACAATGCAGTCAACTATTCAATACATCAAAAACGAATTGGCAAATACTTATCCCGAATCTGAAATTAAGGGTTTTATACGGATAATTTTTGAATCGCTTTTGAATTTAACGTACACCGATATTTTGCTTCAAAAGGATAGAAAGGTTGATGTCTCTGATTTAGAGCAAATAAAGAAGATAATTGCACGACTAAAGTTGCATGAACCCATTCAATATATTTTGGGTGAAACCGAATTTTATGATTTGGCCTTGAAAGTAAATCCATCTGTTTTAATTCCACGTCCCGAAACGGAAGAGTTGGTGCATTGGATTATTAATAGCGAGATAAAGTCTGATGCCCGAATATTAGATATTGGAACAGGAAGTGGATGTATTCCTTTGGCTTTGAAAAAGAATAGGAGTGAAATGCATGTTTTTGCAGTCGATATTTCGGAGGGTGCTGTTGACACAGCCAAAGCAAATGCAGAATACAACGGTTTGGAAGTAGATTTTTTTCAGACTGATATTTTAAGCTGGAAAAACTACAGCTGGCCTAAATATGATATAATTGTAAGCAACCCGCCTTATGTGCGCAACTCCGAAAAAATGCAAATGGAAAACAACGTTTTGGAACATGAACCCGACGGTGCACTTTTCGTTGAAGATGATAACCCACTTATTTTTTATTTGACCATAGCCGAATTTGCACAAGTCTATCTTGAGGAAAACGCTTTCCTCTTTTTTGAGATAAATGAATATTTGGGTGAAGAAATGAGAACTTTACTTAAAGGTTTGGGTTATAGGAATATCGAATTGAGAAAAGATGTAAATGGCCGAGATCGAATGATGAGGTGCCAAAAATAATGAGAATTAATTGTCGATAAAATATCAGTAAATACACTTTAGTTCGTTCTAACAACATTACTTTTTTTTATCTTGCCAAACCATGAACTGAATAATCTGTGAAGAGAGCTTTTATAAAAATACTTTTCTTTTTTAATTTACTGGCGGTGCTGGCACTGTTAATCGCTTATAGCTCGGTTTATATTGCTCCCGACACCTATTGGATTCCATCCTTATTTGGTTTAGCCTATCCGTTTATTTTAGCAACGAATATTCTGTTTATTATTCTATGGGTGCTGGTAAAGCCACGCAATCTGGTATTGTCCTTGTTGTTTATTCTGTTGGGGTGGAATTTCGTCGGACGTTATATTCAGTTTAAGGCTGATAAGTTGGAGGAAACTGATTTGAAAGTTTTATCGTACAACGTGGGGCATTTCTATGGCGATGGAACACAAAAGGTTGACCAAAATTCGGAGGCTATTGTTTCTTTCCTCATAACGGAAAATCCTGATGTTGTTTGCTTGCAAGAAACACGACTTCGGAAAAAAAATATTTTCAATTTGCCCGAAACCATTAAAAAGATAGAGGCAATAAAACATTATCAATACGCACGTTCGAGTAATACTTTTGGCATGGTTACCATGACTCGTTACCCGATTATAGATATGCAGGAAATTCGTTTCGAGAATTCGCGAAACATGGCTATTTATACAGACGTGTTGATTGATTTTGATACGGTACGAATTTTTAATGTCCATTTACAATCGTACCAAATTAACCCCGTAAAATATTCAATAATTGAATCGCTCGGAATTACCGAAGAAGAGGATATTAAGGAAGTAAAGGAAATGGGTGAAAAATTCAAACTTGCCTTTCAGAAAAGGGCAGGGCAGGTGCGTGAAATAAGAAAACGAATTGATGAATCACCTTATCATGTAGTTCTATGCGGCGATTTTAATGATACTCCGGCTTCTTTTTCATACAAAACTTTGGGTGATAACTTACAGGATGCTTTTGTGAATTCGGGCAAAGGAGTGGGTAGAACCTATGTGGGGAAATTGCCCTCTTTTCGGATTGACTATATTTTTCATAGCGAAGGTTTTGAATCGTATAACTTTGAAACATTGGATTTTCGCCATTCCGATCACTTACCAATTGTTTGTAATTTGGTGAAAAACTAAGTTGTGTATATTTCAAAAATATATTTTCAGGAAAGAATCTGAAGTGCTGTCTCTTTGTCAGCTTTTAATTGTTCAACAAGTGCTTCAATGCTGGCAAACTTTTGTTCTGCCCTTATTCTGTCAACAAAACTTAAGGTGATTTCTTTTCCGTAAATATCGTCAGCAAAATCAAAAATATTCACTTCAATACTTCGGTTGTCTGCATTTTTATTGAAGGTTGGGCGCATTCCAATGTTTAGCATACCTTTGTATGTTTTACCGGCAATATCAACAAAAACAGCATAAACGCCATAACCGGGTATAATTTTGTACTTGTCCGATGCCTCGATGTTGGCAGTTGGAAAACCAAGTTTCCGACCCAATTGTTTTCCGTTCACAACGGTTCCATGTAGTGTGAAATTGTAGCCTAAATAATGATTGGCTTTTACAATATCACGACTTTCTAATGCAGCTCTAATTTTTGTTGAACTTACTTTATCGGCTTCTACCGAAAGTGCATCGGTACGTTTTACTTCGAAGTTGAACTTTTCGGCACACTTTTTCAAATACTCATAACCTCCTTCACGGTTTTTTCCAAACCGATGGTCGTAACCAACAACCAAACATTTTGTATTCATCTTTTCGTGTAATATGGTTTTCACAAATTCAGAATAACTAAGTTCAGAAAAGGCTTTGTTGAAAGGATAGATAATGAGGTGATCGACGCCAAATTGTTCAAAAAGTTTAATCTTTTCTTCTTTAGTTGTTAATAGTCTTAAATTACTTTCGTTTGGCGATGTAACTACCCGAGGGTGAGGATAAAACGTGAATATGACCGACTCGCCACCCATGTTCTTTGCCAACTCTTTTAATTGGCTAACAACCATTTGGTGTCCCTTGTGCAAACCATCGAATGTTCCGATGGTAACCACAGGTTTTTGGGCTTTAAAATCGTCAAGGTTGTAATGTAATTTCACGCTAAATTTTAAATGTTTCTTAGGTTACAAACCTATTGAAAATTTTACGCAATTAAAACGATGCTTAATTGAGGCATTCAAAAATATTAAAAGTTTAAAATGAATATGGATTTTTAAGCACTTGTATTGTGCTGAATAATAGTTTATTGAAGGAGATATTTTTGCACAAAAACTTTAAAATATGTTATTTTCGGCAAATGCTATTTTTGATGTACCCAAAAATGTTAATTTTACGCCCTTTAATTAAATAGGATGACATACAGAGTTTTATATTTTCTAATTGCAACTGTTTTTATTCTTGGCAGTTGTAGCAAAGACAATGAGTTTACAATTCGCGGGACAATCACCCATGCTGAAGGCGAAACTGTTTATTTGGAAGAGCTTTTAACTTCTTCAAGAAAACAAGTTGGGGAGGCTAAAATTAACAAGAAAGGTGAGTTTGAATTTAAGGGAGTTACCGGAATTCCAACTTTTTATTTGTTAAAGCTTTCCGACGAGAATTTTGTTACGCTTCTTGTTGATTCGGCAGAAACTGTTACCGTAGAGGCTGATGCAGCTAATTTGTACAGTGAGTATAAAGTTATTGGCTCCTTGAGTTCAGAGCAAGTTCGTGACTTGGATGTAAAATTAAAGCAAACTCGACAGAAGCTGGATTCGTTGCAGAGTTTACACGATCTATACAACGGTAATCCCGATTACGATGATGTCCGTCCTAAATGGTCGGCAGAATATGAGCGAATTGTTGAGGAGCAAGTAACGTTTTCAACCGATTTCGTTCGCGAGAATCCATTTTCAATGGCAAGTGTTTTAGCACTTTATCAGAAATTTAGCACTACCGACCAGAATTATGTTATTCGTGATTTACAAGTGATGAAAACAGCTGCATCTGCATTAAATTCCATTTATCCGCAATCGGAGCAAGTGCAGGCGCTTTACAACAATACTTTGCAGTTTGTGCGTCAGCAACAGGCTGCAAAAATGCAGCAGTTTATTCAGGAGCAAGGCGAAAATAGTCCCGATATTGTTTTACCAAATCCAGACGGTAAAGACCTTGCTTTGTCATCGTTGCGTGGAAAAGTGGTGTTACTACAGTTTTGGGCAGCAGTTAACAGAGATTCGCGAATACAGAATCCGGTTTTGGTTGATGCTTATAAAAAATATAAACGTAAAGGCTTCGAAATTTACCAGGTTAGTGTGAATCAAAATCGCATTGAATGGGTGGATGCCATTGATAAAGATAAACTTACTTGGGCAAATGTTGGAGATATGGAAGGGAGTGTTGATGCATCGCGTGTTTACAACGTTCAGTCAATACCTTTCAATTATCTGCTAGATAAAGAAGGAGTAATTATTGCTAAAAATCTTACTGGGCCTGCTCTCGATAAGGCACTTGCAGCGGTTTTAAACTAGCTTTTAAAATATTGAATTTGTCAGAAAAAGGGCTTATATATTTCGTTTCCGATGTTCATTTGGGCGCACCCGCCCTTAAAAACAATCGCGAACGTGAGCTTTTATTTGCCAAATGGTTGGATGAAATTAAAGAAGATGTTGCCGAATTGTATTTTATGGGCGACATTTTTGATTTTTGGTTTGAATACAAAAAAGTAGTTCCGCGTGGATTTACCAGGATATTAGGTCGAATCGCTACCATTGCTGATAGTGGAATTCCGGTTCATTTTTTTGTAGGTAACCACGACCTTTGGTTGAAAGAATATCTGGCAGAAGAGCTCGGAATCATTATTCATCATAAAGAGGAAGTAAAAGAGATTAGAGGTAAAACGTTTTTTCTTGCTCATGGAGACGGGCTCGACCCGAATGACAAAGGCTATCATTTTCTGAAAAAAGTTTTTACCAATAAAACCATGCAATGGTTTTTTGCACGCTTACATCCTAATTTTGGATTTTACATTGCACATACGTGGTCGGCAGATAGTAGGTTATCAAAACCTGATTATCAGGAAGATTTTATGGTTAATCAGGATGGAATGTATAAATTTGCCGCGGATTTTTTGAAAACTACAGCGGTAGATTACTTTATTATGGGGCATCGTCACCACATGATAAATGAGAAGATGGAAGGAAATGCTCGTTTTGTTTTATTGGGCGACTGGATTAACAGTTTCTCGTATGGCGTTTTTGATGGCGATAAATTTGAATTAAAGAAATATAAGGATAAAGCTTAGGCTGAGAAGAAGGATTATGGCAAAGGAAACATACACCAGAATTATTGGAACCGGAAGTTGCATTCCACCTGAAATAGTAAAGAATAGTCACTTTCTGAATAATGAATTTTATAATCCATCAAAAACAAAGATTGAGGATAAATCAAACGAAGAGATTATTCAAAAGTTTAAAGAGATTACCAATATTGAAGAACGTAGATACGTTGCCGAAGGACAGGTAACTTCTGATCTTGTAGTTGTTGCAATTGAAGAGGCCTGTAAGGATGCCGGGATTGACAAAGAAAGTCTGGAGTTTATAATTATTGGGCATAATTTTGGTGATATTGAGGTAGGGAATAATAGGATGGATGCACTGCCAAGTTTAGCCAATAAGGCTAAAATGAAGTTGAATATTAATAATCCTGTCTGTATTTGTCACGACGTAATTTCGGGTTGTCCGGGATGGACACAATCGATGATTATTGCCGATGCTTACATTAAAAGTGGCTTTATGAAACGCGGTGTTGTTGTTGGTGCCGATGCGCTTTCTCGCATTTCCGATCCGCATGATCGCGATTCGATGATTTATGCTGATGGTGCCGGAGCAACAGTTGTTGAGGCAATTGAAAGCGAAGAGCCAATAGGAATCCTATCTCATTCAAGCCGTTCCGATTCGGTTAGATTTGCTAATAACTTAGTATTGGGCGAATCGAGTAATCCTGATTTTGACAGCGACGAACTTTTTCTGAAAATGGATGGACGTAGATTATATGTTTATGCAATTACTACTGTTCCTGGCGTTGTGAAAGATAGCATCGAAAAGGCTGGTTTGGAATTAGCTGATATTAAAAAGGTATTTATTCACCAGGCTAATGAAAAAATGGATGAAGCCATTTTAACGGGTGTGTTTAAACTATATGGCGAAAAGAATATTCCGGAAGGAATTATGCCAATGAGTATTAGTAAACTAGGTAACTCATCAACAGCTACTGTCCCAACATTATTAGACATTGTAATGAAAGGAAAAATGGAAGGACATCAAGTGAACAAAGGAGACTA
>JAUVDE010000008.1 GCA_030595485.1 Draconibacterium sp. | reverse complement strand
GTAGAGCTCGATAATTCGATTTTTGCTTTTTCAGCAGCTTCTTTCAAACGTTGCAATGCCATTGGGTCTTTACGTAAATCAATAGCTTCGTCGCTTTTAAACTCGTCGGCTAACCAATCGATAATTACTTGGTCGAAATCGTCACCACCAAGGTGTGTATCACCATCAGTAGATTTTACTTCGAAAACACCTTCACCTAATTCAAGAATAGAAATATCGAATGTACCACCACCAAGGTCGAACACTGCAATTTTCATGTCACGATCCATTTTGTCCATTCCGTAGGCTAACGCTGCCGCAGTTGGCTCGTTAATAATACGACGAACCTGTAAACCTGCAACTTCACCAGCTTCTTTTGTAGCCTGACGTTGTGAGTCGCTAAAATAAGCAGGAACAGTAATTACTGCTTCTGTTACTTCTTGTCCAAGATAATCTTCAGCTGTTTTCTTCATTTTCTGAAGTGTCATTGCTGAAATTTCCTGTGGAGAATATTTTCTGTCGTCGATTAATACACGTGGAGTGTTGTTATCGCCTTTTACCACTTTATATGGTACACGACCAACTTCTTTTGTTACTGCGTCGAAGTTCTCACCCATAAAACGTTTAATCGAATAAATCGTTTTTGTTGGGTTAGTAATTGCCTGACGTTTTGCAGGGTCACCAACTTTACGTTCGCCATTTTCAACAAATGCTACAATAGAAGGTGTAGTACGTTTTCCCTCGCTGTTGGGGATAACTACTGGTTCGTTACCTTCCATTACCGAAACACACGAGTTCGTGGTTCCTAAATCAATTCCGATAATTTTTCCCATTGTTATATGTTTTAATTTTTATTATTTCTTTGAAATTTACGTTTGGCTTTAATCAATGATTGTGCCATTGAAAAATCTGCAAAAATGAACGCAAAACTGACACACATTTCTATAAATGCACGTATATTTCTGTCAAAAGCGGTGACAAAAAGACAGGAGAAAGATGTTGAATGATGTATTTAGAAAGTTGAAATTGGTATTGGAAGTTGATGAACTCGCTAATTAATACTTGCTTCGGTAAAACGATATTGAAAATTCAGGCCCAGAAGACATAAATTGATCATCGTTGCTAATTCGCCAGGCAAAATCTAATTTAAGTCGTGATTTGGCATTGAGTTGTGTAAAGTAGCCAACATGTGGAATAACATTATGGCTAATACTACTAAAATCATCGAAGCTACTAATTTGCACACCTGGCATATAGCGTAAACCAAAATCAAATTGTGTTTCTAGGTTCGGATAATAACTCCATCCCAAATCAATTTCTGCTGTTACCCAATCCTGACTGTTGTTTGTATTAGAAATACCACCTTCAATAGGTCCCCATTCTTGTCGGGTATATCTTTCATACACAATTCCTGCCGAAATATTCCTGTTCCAATTTACATTTACATATTTGGCATTATTGTATTGCACAAAACCACCATATAAAAAGTCTGGCTCTTGATTATAATATTTAAAATGTGGGCCAATCTCAAATTTATTTCCTTGAAAACGTGGTTCAAACTCACCAAAACCCCACTCGGCTCCCATTGACTCGGGAGAAGCTAGCACAAAAGTTTTTCTAACAAATTCAACCACCTCTGCCATCTCTTTATCCAAAGCGTGCCCTACTTTATAATCTCTATTGTTCTTTATTCCGGCAATTATTTGTGCAAACTGTGCAATTTCATAATCAGAGAATAATCTTCCCGGGTAATATTTTTCAAGCAAATAATGGGCTGTCATTAAATGATTCATCGGGCTTAGTCTTCCTGTACCCCAACCTACTTTTGCGTTTAAACCATAACGTAGGCGGTCTTTGCCATTGCTTTCATCAACAGGGCTAACTACTCCAAGCGAGTCGGTGCTTGTACCATCCAAATTTTGGTTAAACAAATCATAACGCCCCCAAGCATTTACATCAAAAAAAGTAAAGCT
Organism: Draconibacterium sp.; assembly: GCA_030595485.1. Taxonomy (GTDB): domain Bacteria; phylum Bacteroidota; class Bacteroidia; order Bacteroidales; family Prolixibacteraceae; genus Draconibacterium. The sequence continues at coordinate 19,549 of JAUVDE010000008.1, read as the reverse complement.
TTTCGTATCGTAATAATAGCGATACAAATAGTCAATATTTGCAGCCGTTCTTATTCCATAGAAATTCTGATCCGCAACGATCGACTCCACATTTGAGCTGTCAATCACATCGCCAAAGCCACCAAAAGGCCCCAATTCCAAACTCAGATTTAGGCGTTCCTGCTTATAGTCCTGTAAATTCCAAAATAAATTCTGAAACCGAAATTTACCGTTTAATAAGTTGCGTTCTTCTTCAAACCGTGTGTAATCGCTCACCAGTTCTTCTCGTTCGCGTGTTACATCAAAAACAAAGCCTGTATTTAACTCTCGCTTTTTAAACGAAACAACATTATTGTCAATATTACTGTCTTGCGCATAAAGCGAGACAGCCATAAACATTAGCAAAATGGGGAATATTAAGCGGGAAACAATATGTCTTTGTTTTCTCATTTTCTGACATTCAAATTAAATCGCAAAGAAAGTAAACCTTCCGAAAATTAACACTAAAGTGCGGTTAATAAACGTTAACATACAAGCGATTGGCAAGGATAAAACGCTTGTGTTTTGCGCAAATAAAAGGTTTGGTTAGTTTTGTATTCAAATTTGAATTTAAACTGACATGTCAATACACAAAGAAGTTCGGAAAGTTACCACCCATCGTTTATCAGAAATGAAATTGCGTGGCGAAAAAATATCGATGTTAACCTCGTACGATTACAGTATGGCACAATTGGTTGACGAAGCAGGTGTAGATGTAATTTTGGTTGGCGACTCTGCCTCGAATGTTATGGCGGGGCACGAAACGACCTTACCTATTACCTTAAACGAAATGATTTATCATGGTGCATCGGTGGTTCGCGCAGTAAATCGTGCTCATGTGGTTGTCGATCTTCCTTTTGGAACTTACCAAGGCGATTCGAAAGAAGCGCTTATTTCGGCTATTCGAATTATGAAAGAAACCGCTGCCGACTCGGTGAAACTAGAGGGTGGCGAAGAAGTAATTGATTCTGTAAAACGTATTCTTTCAGCAGGAATTCCGGTAATGGGTCACCTTGGTTTAATGCCGCAATCCATTCATAAATTTGGCACTTATACTGTTCGTGCAAAAGCAGAAGCAGAAGCAACTAAGTTAATTGCCGATGCCAAGTTGTTAGAAGAAGTAGGTTGTTATGCCATTGTTTTAGAGAAAATACCAGCTGAATTGGGAACGAAAGTAGCTGCCGAAGTAAAAATCCCTATAATAGGAATTGGTGCAGGTGGGGGTGTTGATGGACAAGTACTTGTGATTCATGACATGTTGGGAATTACGCAACAATTCTCACCTCGCTTTTTAAGAAGATACCACAACCTGGCTGCTGAAATTAAAGGAGCTGTTGGTAATTATATAAACGATGTTAAATCGCAGGATTTCCCTAGCGAAAAAGAACAGTATTAGTTTAGTGTTTAAAGTTCAGTGTAGTGGAAGTAATTTACGAAGACAATCATATTATTGCGGTGAATAAAGCCTGTGGCGAAATTGTGCAGGGAGATAAAACCGGTGACGAAACCATATTAGACAAGGTGAAACATTTCATAAAGGTGAAATACAACAAACCCGGGAATGTATTTCTTGGGCTACCTCACCGCCTCGACCGTCCGACAAGTGGTTTGTTACTACTTGCCAAAACGGGTAAAGTACTTCCCCGACTTAACAAACTTTTCCAAACTAAAGGTGATGTAAAAAAAACATACTGGGCCGTGGTAGATAAACGTCCGGATGTACATACTGCCAAACTCGAACACTATTTGGTAAAAAACGAAGCTCAAAATAAAAGTTACAATACTAACCAATCTACTGAAGGAGCCAAATTGGCTAGTTTAACTTATCGTCATGTTGCCAGTATCGAGCGTTATCACCTACTTGAAATTGATTTACACACAGGTCGTCATCATCAAATTCGTGTTCAGCTAAAAGAATTGGGATTACACATAAAAGGCGATTTAAAATATGGGGCGAAGCGCTCTAATAAAGACATTGGGATTCATTTACATGCCCGCAAAATAACCTTGATTCATCCGGTAAAAAAAGAACCTTTAACAATTATTGCCAAGCCGCCCAAAGACCCGGTTTGGGACGCATTTATGAAAATATTTGATGCCGGAAAATTTAGTCCAGTGAAGACGGTTTAAAGGCAAATGGCAACAAATTATCGGCCCCTTCCAATACCTGAATTCGCTTCCGCCCATCCATAATAATTCGCATCGCTTTTTTATAACGCCACTCGGTTTCCACCAAAACTTGTCGGCACGAGCCACAAGGTTGAGCTGGTTCTTCGATTAAACCATTGATGTTTTTTGCAGTTACGGCAATGGCTTTTACGGCCACATCGGGATAAGTAGAATTAGCATAAAACATGGCTACTCGCTCGGCACACAATCCATCTGTAAAATCAGCATTTTCCTGGTTACTTCCAGTAATAATCAGGCCATTCTCCAAAAGCAAGGCAGCTCCCACTTTGAATTTTGAATATGGAGCATAAGCATTATTTGCAACTTCGCGTGCCTTCAACAAAAGATTCTGATCCGATTCAGGCAACTCAACCACTGTATCGTATTCGTATACCAATATTTGCAACTCCTTAATTCGCATAACTAGCTTTTTATTCAAATGTACAATTTTAGCCGTAAAGATGTTTACTCACGGTAGTTTGTTTATAAAAATTTAGGGATTCAAAATACTTTCCGGTAGAAGCCGTTATTTTTGAAACCATTTACAGCACTTAACAATTATGAAGCACATTTCAATATTCACTCTATTTATATTATTGACCATTTCTACCTTTTCGCAAAAAATTACTCGACAGGAATATATTAGCCAATGGCAAGTTTTGGCCATTGAAGAAATGAACCGCAGCGGAATTCCAGCAAGTATTACCATGGCACAAGGAGTTTTAGAATCAGGAGATGGGAATAGCGAATTATCGAAAAAATCGAATAACCACTTTGGTATTAAGTGTAAAAAAAGCTGGAAAGGTAAAAAAGTATATTACGACGATGATGCGAAAAATGAGTGTTTTAGAAAGTACAAAACCGTTGAAGATTCGTACATCGACCACACTAACTTTCTAATGGACAATCAACGTTATGGTTCGTTGTTTCAGTTAAAACATACCAATTACAAAGGCTGGGCAAAAGGCTTAAAAAAAGCAGGTTATGCTACAGCACACGACTATGATAAACGTTTGATAAAAATTGTTGAGGAGAATAAACTTTACCGGCTCGATAAAAAGATGACTTTTAACGAAATGGCTAGCTTTGAACAACAAACCGTTAGCAATGGACTATCAAAATCGCTGACCTTAAATCCATACAACCAGCACGAAGTTGTAAAATTTAATGGAATAAAATCGGTAGTGGTGCGTAAAGGCGATACCTATGAAATGATTGCTCAGGAATTAGGATTAAGTGACTGGGAGCTATACAAATTTAATGACCAGCGCCCCGGTTATCGTCCGGTTCCTAACGAAGTGGTTTATGTAAAATCGAAAAAAAGTAAGGCTTCGAAAAGTAACTTAAGCCATAAAGTTCAACAGGGCGAAAGCATGCATTTTATTTCGCAGATGTATGGTATTAAACTAAAACCACTGTACAAACGAAATGGTATGAAAGCAGGCCAGCAACCAAAAGCAGGGCAGATTATTCAGCTAAGAAAAAAGAAAAAGTAAAGAAAGTCTCAGATTTTAGTCGCGGTCTCAGTAAAAATATTTGCTTGCATTCGGGCTATATTTTTCTTCTTCAACCACTGAACTAATCGGTTGTAGATTTATACATAAAGTAACGCAACAAAACCTTATCAGCAAAAAGAATAAATACCAGTAAAAAGTTTGCAGCTGCTACCATTGCCATGTTCGATGTTAAAAAATTAAACCAAGCTTTCCAATCGGCTTCGAACCAAATTAGTGCCATGCCAGCCGAAACTGCTACAATTCCAACAATTACGGCTAAATAAATCAGAAATTCTTTTACATATTGCTCCCAAGCAAAACGTTGCCCCACTTTTTCAGCCACCATTCCAGCAAAATTGTCAGGCAAAGTAAATTCAGGTTCAGCCAGTAATACTTCATCCAGCAATTTATCGGTATCGAAATTTGTTTTATTCTCAAGCATAATCTGCAAAAATATTAGTTTGTTCCAAACGGACAACTTTTTCAATTTTGCCCTTCAAAATTTTACGTGCCCTACTCAGGTAACTTTTTATAGTTCCTTCGGGCATTCCCGTAATTTCTTCAATTTCTTTATACGAGAACTCTTCCAAATGAAAGAGCGTAAGCACAGTCCGGTAATTTACCGGTAGAGTTTCAATTAATTGAAGAAGATACTTTTTTGCTTCCTCCTTTTCAATAATTTTCTGGTTCAAACCAGAGTCTACTTCCATTCCAATTAAGGCAGGCTGCTCGTTGTACGAAACTTCGCCCCGCCTTTTTTGTTTACGAATATGCGTAATTGCCGTATTATATGCAATTGTGGCAATCCACGTCGACAGTTTCGAGTCGCCACGAAAACGTTTCAAAGTTTTAAAAACTTTAATAAATACTTCCTGGCAAATGTCTTCCACCTCAGCTTGCTGGCCAACCATACGCCCAACCACATGCAATACAAGCCTTTGGTATTTCGATACCAAAAACCTAAATGCATTGTTGTTTCCGTTTAAAACCTGTTGAACCAGCTCCCCATCTTTCATAGTCAAAACATCAGACTCAGCAAGGTAGCCAAATGTTACAACTATTTTGGAAAAGTTGGAAGTTAGAAGTCAGAAGCCAGAAGTTAATCACCCTGCCTTACCAATAATTCCGCGTTAAATTCATCCTCACCAACTCATTTTAAGTTATAAGCAGCCAAATAACACTCATCATTTTATATATTTGCGCAAAATTAAAAAATACGATACCCGATGAATTTTGTTGAAGAATTGAAATGGAGAGGCATGTTGCACGACATTATGCCCGGAACTGAGGAGCAACTGCAAAAAGAGCTTACTGCAGCTTATGTGGGTATCGACCCAACCGCCGATTCGTTACACATTGGCCACCTGGTAAGTGTGATGATGTTAAAACACTTGCAAATCGCAGGTCATCAACCCATTGCATTAATTGGAGGAGCAACCGGAATGATTGGAGATCCATCGGGAAAATCACAGGAACGTAATTTATTAGACGAACCAACATTACGTCATAATCAGGCATGTATTAAAAGTCAACTTTCGCGCTTTCTGGATTTTGAAAGCGATGAAAAAAACGTTGCTCTATTGGTGAATAATTATGACTGGATGAAAGAATTTTCATTCCTTGATTTTATTCGTGACGTGGGTAAAAGACTCACGGTAAACTACATGATGGCAAAAGACAGTGTTAAAAAACGTCTTAGCGAAGAATCAAAATCGGGAATGTCATTTACTGAATTCACCTACCAATTAGTGCAAGGATATGACTTTTTACACTTGTACCAAAACAATGGTTGCCGTTTGCAAATGGGAGGATCGGACCAGTGGGGAAACATTACAACCGGTACCGAACTTATTCGTAAAATTGGCGGTGGCGAAGCTTTTGCTATAACTTGTCCGCTTATTACCAAAGCCGACGGAACAAAATTCGGAAAAACAGAATCGGGCAATGTGTGGTTGGATCAAGAACGTACTTCACCTTATTCATTCTTCCAATTTTGGCTGAATACTTCGGACGAAGATGCCGAACGTTATATTAAAATATTCACACTGCTTTCGAAAGAAGAGATCGACACATTGGTTATTGAGCATAAAAAGGCTCCTCACATGCGTTCGCTCCAGAAAAAATTAGCTGAAGAAGTAACCACTATGGTTCACTCAAAAGAAGAATACGAAATGGCTGTTGAGGCTTCACAAATTCTTTTTGGAAAAGGAACAGCAGAAAATTTACGCAAACTAAACGAAAGCACATTCTTAGCTGTATTTGAAGGTGTTCCGCAATTTAAAGTTTCGAAAGCTGAATTAAGCGAAGGAATTAATGTTATCGACTTGTTGGCAGAAAAAACCGAAGTATTTCCATCGAAAGGGGAACTACGCCGCACAATTAAAGGTAATGGGCTGAGTATCAACAAGGAAAAGATTGGCAACCCGGATTTGATTGTTAACGGCGATTACCTGATTGGTGACAAATACATTCTGGCACAAAAAGGGAAAAAGAATTATTTCCTAATTATTGCAGAGTAGGTGTTGTAAAATCATTGTGCTAAATACTAAAAACGGTTCATATTCGTTGAAATTAAACGATCGAACTGAAACCACATTTTATGGATAACTTTTTTGACAACCAGCGCATCCTCTTAATGATTTGGAAGCGCAAATTTCATTTTGTACTTGTTGGTGTAATAGCCGTTGTTTTATCAGCAATCTTCTCAGGGCCCACTTTTATTACGCCAAAGTATAAGTCAACAGCACGTATTTACCCATCTAATATTGGGGCCTTAAGCGATGAATCAGAGACCGAGCAAATGCTGGAGGTTTTAAATTCAAATGACATTAAATTCCGAATGTTTGATGCTTTTGAGTTGGATAAGGTTTATAAAATTGACAAAGAAAATCCGATGTATTTAACATACATGTTTGATAAATACAACACCAATGTAAGTACCAGTAAAACCGAATACGAAACTGCCGAGATTAAAGTATTGGATCAAGACCCCAAACGGGCAGCTACAATGTGTGATTCAATTATTACCTTCTACAATAATAAAGTTAGGGCAATGCACAAAGCCAAAGACAAGGAAATGGTAGTGATAACACAAAAACAAATCGATAAAAAACAGATCGAACTTGATTTGTCTGAACAAGAACTGGATAGCATAAGAAAAGTATCGGGGCTTATCAGCCTTAATCAAACCTCGGAAGTTACACGTGGTTATATGACCGCATTAGCCAACGGTAGAGGTTCTTCGTCCGACACAAAAAAAATTCAAGAGCTGTACCAAAACCTTAGCAAAGAAGGAACTCAGGTACAAAAAGTTGAGCAACGATTTAATAAAGCGCTTAGTGCCGTTGATTCACTCACACGATTATATGATGCACATTTAGTAGAGTTTGAAAAAGATATTACATACAGCCATATTGTTGAACGACCTTTTGCAGCAGATAAAAAAGCATACCCGGTTCGTTGGTTAATTGTAGCATTTTCAACTCTATCAGCTGTATTTGTAGCTTTACTTGCTTTTTTAGTACTCGATTATCGAAAAGAATAAAATCGTGGTTCGCAGCGCTTTCATACGAGTAAGTCTTTTTTACCTTATTTCAGTAGGTTTTATCTTGCTGAACTTGTGGTTTATGGTAAAAAAAGACATGCTATTACTAAACACACTTCCACTGGTTTTAGTAATTGTACTGATTGCCCTTTATTCATTCGATAAAATAGTTTACCTAGTGGCCTTTCTCGCGCCGCTGTCAGTTCCCTTACTCGAAATAATGCCCAGTCTGGGGTTCGATATGTATTTGCCAACAGAACCACTTCTATTTGGGCTTCTAATTATTTTCATACTAAAAATTTTATCCGCAAGGAATTTCGATAAGGCCATTTTGCTGCATCCTATTTCCTTACTTATTTATTTAAATCTATTCTGGATTTTAATTAGCAGTGTTAGCAGTACCATGCCAATAGTTTCGTTTAAGTTCTTACTAATGCGTATATGGTTTGTTGCAGGCCTCTACTTTTTAACTGCCAAACTTTTTTCCGATGGAAAAAATATGGAAAAGTATGTTTGGTTATACGTTAGCGGCCTTGTTATTGTCGTATGTTATTCTACTTATCGTCATTTAGGTTATGGCTTATGGGACAAACAAGCTGCACATTTTGTAGTGTCGCCTTTTTATCGCGATCATACTTCTTATGGTGCAGTAACAGCCATGTATCTTCCGTTTTTGGTACTATTTGCATTGAATAAAAAGTTTAGCCAAAAACTTCGTTTGTTATCTGCCGGTGCATTGGCATTTGTGTTTCTAGGATTCATTTTATCGTATAGTCGGGCTGCCTGGTTAAGCATTGTGCTTGCTTTTGGAGTCTGGATCATTATCAAACTTAAAATAAGGTTTAAACCACTTTTTATCGGTATTATTTCGGTGCTCGTCTTGTTTTTGGTTTTTCAATCTCAGATTCTCATGAAATTGGAACAAAACTCGGAACAATCATCCGCCAATATGATGACACACATTTCGTCGATGTCGAATATTACCACCGATGCCTCGAACCTGGAACGTATAAACCGATGGAGTTGCGCTTTACGAATGTTTGCCGACAAACCAATATTTGGATATGGCCCGGGAACTTATATGTTTAAATATGCGCCGTATCAATTAAGTAAAGATCGTACCATTATTAGTACAAACTCGGCTGATGGAGGAAATGCACATAGTGAATACCTTGGGCCTATGGCGGAATCGGGTTTATTCGGTGTACTTACTTATTTACTAATTATTGGTATGGTAATTTATACGGCCATAAATGCTTACACACGCTTAAACGACTATCGTTTACGATCCATTATTTTGGCAGCATTAATCGGGCTAATAACTTATTACATTCATGGATTTTTAAATAATTTCCTGGATACAGACAAAATTTCAGTACCATTTTGGGGGTTTACCGCCATGATTGTAGCTATCGATATTATTTCGAAAAAGAAAACAAATACAGATTCAATTCCTGTTCAGAATGAAGAGGAAAGCAGCTAATTCAAATACTGTTTTAATTCAGCTAATTTCATTTGCCTATCCATCGAAAAAGAGATGCTTTCACGATCCACTTTCTCCAGCAAAAAATATGATTTTTGAAATAGGTCATTTTGTCGGTTCTCATCAGCAACAAGTTCACCTTGTTCTTTTAAAACAAAAGCAACTAACTCAATATGCTCGTTACTCAACTGTTTTTCAACCTGTAACAACTCCAACAACTCAGCTACACCGAGCTTTTCTACATCAGCATCAATTTTCAAACAAGCATAAAAATATTTAATCTGCTCCTCCGCCTGCCCAATATCTCCTTTTTTGCGATAGCGAAGAATTTTCTGAATAACGTCAAATAACATCATCAACTGACGCATTAGATAATCCCGTTCAATTCCCATTCTATAAATATAATAACCTGAATTCAATATAAAATATAAACACAGCTTTAGCTAATTTTTATGTTGAATTCAGATTAATGGTTAATTTTGCAAAAAATTGATTTATGGGGGTTTTCGACGATATGTTTGACGACGGTTTTAGCGATGGGCTAAAAGAAGGCAAAGATTTTTACATGGAAAAAGGTTACCGTGTAATGACCGAAGAACATTTAACCAACCGTGGCTATTGTTGTTCTAACGGATGTCGTCACTGTCCATATTGGCCAAAAGCACAAAAAGGAAATAGAAACCTTCGAAAAAAATAAAATATGATAGGAAAAGAACTTCGATTACTATTTATGGGAACACCCGATTTTGCGGTGGCAAGTTTAAAAGCATTGGTTGACGGAGGTTACAATATAGTAGGTGTAATTACGGCTCCCGACAAACTGGCTGGTAGAGGAAAAAAGTTAAACGAGTCGGCTGTGAAAAAATTTGCGGTTGAGAATAACTTGAATATACTTCAACCTGAGAAATTGAAAAACCCTAAATTTCTTGCTGAATTAAAAGCCTTAAAAGTAGATTTACAAGTTGTTGTGGCTTTTAGGATGTTACCCGAAGCGGTTTGGAAAATGCCCCATTTAGGCACCTTTAATTTGCACGGTTCGTTGTTACCTCAATACCGTGGAGCAGCACCTTTAAACTGGGCTGTAATTAATGGCGAAACAAAAACCGGGGTTACCACCTTTTTGCTCGACCAAAAAATTGATACCGGCAAAATACTTTTCAAAAAAGAAATAGCTATTTGGGAAAACGATACCGTTGGTACCATCCACGACAGTTTAATGGGAATTGGTGCCAAACTTGTTATTGAAACGGTGGATGAGCTGGCAGAAGGAAACTATAAAGCTATTCCGCAAGCTGAAATTATGGATGAAGCAGACATTAAACATGCTCCTAAAATATTCAAAGAAGATTGCAAAATTGACTGGTCAAATGATGTTGAACATGTCAGGAATTTAATTCGTGGTTTATCGCCATACCCAGCTGCATGGAGTACTTTAGTCCATAAAGAAACGGGCAAAGAAATACCCACAAAAGTATTTTTTGCCATGCAAGTTGAAGACAATAAAAACACGGCTCCCGGAACAATTGAAACCGATGGGAAAAACTTCATAAAAGTTGCCTGTACAAATGGCTGGTTACAAATTGCCGATTTACAAATTGCCGGAAAAAAGCGAATGAAAACACAAGATTTTCTTCGGGGCTTTCAGCAAATTGCAGAATATAAATTTCAATAAAAGAACAAGGGCATTCAATAAAATGAATGCCCTTGTTCTTTTACGCTAAACTGAAACTTAATCTACTTACTTTTTCTTACTGTTCATAATAAAAAAGTAAATAAGAAAACCTGCCGAAGCACATACCAAGATAATTCCGAATGGTAAAACTGCATCGCGACCGTGAATGATGTCTCTATTAAAAAGTCCAAGAACTTCCATAATAATAAAACCCAAACCTGTCATTAAAGCTACCAATCCCCATTTTAACGAAGGATATCGATTTGATTCATCCGATTCAACTTTAGGTTCTTCCAATATCCCAACTCGGTCGTACTGTTCAGCTTTAATTAGTTTTCTGCGTAATAAGTGCGACGAAAACAGTTTAATAATTTGATAGGCTGCAAAGAAAATTACTGCTGCTACTAAAATCTCTTCCATAATTCGTGTTTTTAAATTTATTTTCTGAACGTTTGACTACAGCAGTTACCGAAATGTTGCAACTATTTTAAATTTTTTGAAATTATAAAATACTCAAGGCATTTAATACGGCTCCAATTACAACAACTAAGAAAATAATATTGTATAGAAATGATACTGCAAAAAACTTGAGAATTACTTTTCCTATAGTTTGTCCATAAAATTTCTTCAAGGCAATAACGAAATACGCAGGAATACAAAAAATAAGGAGGGTGGTAATAAAACCAACATTTCCATTAAATAGCATATACGTGCCCACCACCAAAGTCATTATTATATAAATGAAAGCATGAATATGAATAGAAAAGATTAGATGACGCATGTAGTTCTGTTTACGTCGAACATAAACCAGCTTTAAAAGAAGCGCAAAAATAGGGAGCAAGAGAAAAAATGCCCATGAAATATATTGCAGAATTTTAGCCATTCCCTGTTCAGGCGAACGACATAACCTGATGTGCTCTCGTAGTTTTAACTGCCGTTCGGGGTCTTCCTCTTTTTCAAGTTTTTTTTCCAATACTACGGCATATTTATTTAGACCAGCACGCAAATCGCGTGTGTCGCGAAAACTAGCCAAATTGCCATTAAAATGGAGGTTATCTTCCTTTGTAGAATCAGCACTAATTCCAATTCGATTTAGGAGAGAATCGGTAGCTGCCAACTCTTCTGCATCCATTTCCAACTTTGCAATATTTATCACCGAATCTACAGTTACTGCAGAAGTTGAATCTAAACCAATTTTTGAATCCCCAATATCAGAATCGAGAACGGTTGTTAAACCCCGGTTTGTATAATTTTGTAAGAGCAGAAAAAGAATGAAGCTTACAAATACAAAAATACGGAACGGTGGCGCATAACGTACGCGTCGGCCTTCAATGTATTCTTTGGAAAGATAGCCGGGTTTAAAAAGTAAAGCTGCAATCGTTCGAAAAAAGCGCGTATCAAAAGCAAAAAAATCACCCATGAAATTATAAAAAACAAAACTAAAGGGTTTATCATATTCTCTTACTGCTTGCCCGCAATTGGGGCAAAAACGACCCGAAAATTGTGTTTCGCAATTGGCACAAACTACATTCTCGTAATTATGCTCCTCTTTGTTTCGTTTTAAGCGCGATAGAAATTTAAACCACATGCTTTCTAATTGTATTATTATCTTTTAAGTCTATCCCCCACTCTTCAATAAATGGAAAAATTGAAGGTGCAAATGAGCGAACCGGCTCATACATTCTGGAATTCTTTTTGGTTTTTTCAGAAAGAATGTGAACATCATCGTCTATCTTATCGAAAACGACCAAGATAATACTCAAAATTAAAGCTGATTTTAATACTCCAAATACCAAACCAGCCAGTTTGTTTACAAAACCCAGCATTACAGCATTTACCAGTTTATTCACAGTTCCGCCAACAATGTGTACCAAAATTACAATTACCACAAAAGTTACCGCAAACGAAATTAGGTTCAGGTATTCGGTTTTTAATTTAAAATTATCGATTAAAAACTCGGAAGTGATATACGAAAACTGAATGGCTCCCCATATTCCGAGGATAAGAGCGGCAATAGATGCAACTTCGGCTATAAAGCCTTTTCGGAAACCACTAATAGCGGCAAGAACAAGAAGAATGGCTAAAATAATATCGATATAATTCATAAATTTAGATTTTTGCTTTACAATAAATGTAAATGTAAAAATTCGAGACCATTATTAAAACGGAAAAATCGGTGAGATTAGTATTTTTATAGTTAAACATCCATTTTTTTGTAAATTGTTACGTATGCAAATCCTACAATCATCAATAACTACCCATTATTCTTTCATTTCAAGCATATTTTTATATTTCACTGTAATTTTCATTTCATTTTGTCGACAAAATATTCATAAATTTAGCGACCATAATATTAAACGTAACACATGCCTCTACTCAATTCAGTAATAAAATGGGTAAACATTAAGCGTAATTACCAAATTCAGTATTACCGCGAATATCCGCACGAGATACAGAATGAAATTTTATTCGATTTATTACAAAACGCCAAAAATACAGAATGGGGCAAAACACATAAATTTAGCGATGTAACCACCCACGCCGAATTTCAGCAAAGTACTCCACTGCAAGACTATAACGACATAAAACCTTATGTTGACCGTTTGCGAAATGGAGAGAAAGATATTCTTTGGCCTGGTGCCGTAAAGTGGTTTGCAAAATCGTCGGGGACAACCAGTGACAAAAGTAAATTTATACCGGTTACAAAAGAGGCACTGGAAGATTGCCATTTGCGTGGCCCTAAAGATTTATTTGCACAGTTTATCATCAATAATCCTGAAACAAAAGTTTTAAAAGGAAAGACACTTACTTTAGGAGGCAGCCACCAGGTAAATAACTTTAGTAACAATTCATACTACGGTGACTTGTCGGCAATAATGCTCGAAAATGTTCCATTTTGGTCTGATTTTATCCGAACCCCTTCAACCGAAATTGCTCTTATTGAGGAATTTGAAGAGAAAATTGAAAAGATTATAGAAACTTCGCTCGACGAAAATGTTACTTCATTTGCTGGTGTGCCATCGTGGTATTTAGTACTTTTTAACCGGGTGCTTGAAAAAACCGGAAAAGCAAATTTATTGGAAGTTTGGCCCAATCTGGAAGTTTTTGCCCACGGCGGTGTAAATTTCGAACCCTATCGCGAGCAGTACCAAAAGTTGATTCCTTCCAGCCAAATGCATTACATTGAAACTTATAATGCCTCGGAAGGTTTTTTTGGCATCCAGGATAACCAGCACCAAAACGACATGCTGTTGATGCTTGACTATGGTATTTACTACGAATTTATCCCCATGTCGGAATTCGATAAACCAAACCCAAAAGTATTAGGACTGGAAGAGGTTGAACTCAACCAAAACTATGCGCTTGTAATTTCTACGAATGCGGGGCTTTGGCGTTATGTTATTGGCGACACCATTCAATTCACTTGCAAATATCCATTCAAAATAAAAGTTACAGGCCGCACCAAACATTTTATAAATGCCTTTGGCGAAGAACTAATTATCGATAATGCCGAACAGGCCGTAAAAATTGCATGCAGTCATACCAAAGCCATTGTTAATGAATATACTGCCGGCCCTGTTTTTATGTGCGACAACCAGAAAGGTGCACACCAATGGATTATCGAATTTGATGTTCTACCAAGCGACCTCGATCACTTTACAAGAATACTCGATAATTCATTAAAAACACTAAATTCGGATTACGAAGCCAAGCGCCACAAAAACCTTACGCTAGAATTGCCTCATGTTAATTCGGTACCATCGGGAACCTTTTATACATGGATGAAAAAACGGGGTAAAGTTGGCGGTCAAAATAAAATACCGCGCTTAGCCAATAATCGTAAATATCTTGATGAACTTTTAAACATCTTGAACCATTGAAGCTAAATTTTTTATACTTTAGATTCTCAAATAAAAATAGAATATGCACATAGCCATAGCCGGAAATATTGGGGCAGGAAAAACAACGTTAAGTGAATTACTGGCCAAACATTATAAATGGACTCCTCATTACGAAGATGTGGATCAAAACCCATATTTGAACGACTTTTACAACGATATGCAACGTTGGTCATTTAATCTTCAGGTTTACTTTTTAAACTCGCGTTTTAAACAAATTATTGATATTCGTAACTCGGGGAAAACTATTATTCAGGATCGTACAATTTACGAAGATGCTGAGATTTTTGCACCCAACTTACACAGTATGGGTTTAATGAGTACACGTGATTTCACGAACTATAAAACCTTGTTCGATTTAATGGTTAGCCTGATTCAACCACCTGATTTGTTGATTTATTTAAGGGCTTCTATTCCAACCTTGGTAAATCAAATTCAGAAACGTGGTAGGGAATATGAAAACTCGATTAGACTGGATTACCTGCAACAGTTAAACGAAAGATACAACAGCTGGACTAGTGGCTACAAAATGGGTAAACTACTAATAATCGATGTGAATGATTTAGACTTTACCGCAAACCCTACAGATTTGAGCTTTATTATTGATAAAATTGATGCTGAGATTCACGGCCTATTTTAAGAACCAAATCTCAACAAAATAAACTGTTTTTTTTAGGACAGCATAAATAAAAAAGCTGCCATTCCTCTCTTAGTTTGGAATGACAGCTTTTTTTATATTGTGTTTTCGCTTAGACTTAAACACCTACAATTGTTTGAATTTCTGCTTTAACTTCATCCCATTGAGCATCGGGTAAATTTGGCCCCATAACTTCAACCACTTTACCCGAAACCAGCGCAGCAATTTTACCACAAGTTTTCATTTCGTAGCCTAAGGTTAAACCATAGAAAAAACCAGCGGCATAAGCATCGCCTGCACCAGTAGTATCTAAAGCTTCTGCGGGAATAATACCAACTCGACTTACCTTGCCATCTTTTTTAATCATCGAACCTTCTTTTCCTATTTTTACGATGGAAATTTCGCAGTCGTTTGCAATTGAATGAAGTGCTTCTTCGGGTTCTAATCCAGTAAACGACTTGGCCTCTTCTTCGTTGGCAAAAAGTATGTCAACATAGTTTTTTATTAAATCTTTTAAGAATTCAAGGTTGGCTTCTACAACGTTAAAACTCGAAAGGTCAAGTGCAATTTTCACATCAGCTGCTTTTGCTGCTTTTGCACAGGCCGTAATAAGGTCGTGGTTAAAAACCAGGTAACCTTCGATATAAACAATTTCGTAGCCCTGAAAAACTTCAGCAGTAATTTCTGCAGGAACCATTTCGGCTGCTGCTCCCAAATAGGTTGCCATAGTTCGCTCCGAGTCGGGACTTACCAAACCCATTACGCGACCAGTTTCACTTTCGCTATAACACAAATGCGTTTTCACTCCTGCTTTTTCAAAATCACTTTTAAAAAGATCGCCTAAACTATCGCGACCAATTTTCCCCATGTATCCACCATTGCCACCTAAATTGGCCATCGAACGCATGGTGTTTGCGACCGAACCACCCGTTGCCAACTCACTTTCTTCCGAATAAGTTGCATCGTATATTACTTTCGACTGAGCAGCATCAACTAATGTCATACTTCCGCGTGGCAAGCCAAACTGTTCTAAAGTAGAGTCATCCTTTAATACTGAAATCACATCAACCAAGGCATTTCCAACGCCTAAAACTGCAGGTATATTTTGCTTTGTCATTTTATTATTTTTTGCGAGGCAAATATCAACATTTTTATTGAAGAGGAAAACTACGAATCAAGAAAATTATTTACAAACCGATTAGTAAACAAAACTACTTCCACCTAAAAATTCTCGTAGTAGCGAAGTTGGTGGAATTTCCTCTTCGCTTATAGGTTTAAAGTACGATAAAAACTCGAGCAAACGCGTAGACTCCATATATTCCGGTTGGTTTTCGGCAACCGTTTTCAATATAGGTTCGGCATACTTTTTCAACACAGCTAATTCGTATATAGTAGCTGAATTAAACATTACATCCGCATTTTCCTGATAAGGAAAGATATTTTTTTCCTCGCCTTTTCGTACTGATGGCCAACGTCTAATAGTATCAGAAGCGCGGTAACCACGGTAATTACTATCGCGAATCATTCGGCGTAACAAACGGTTATCTGCAGTAGAAATATGTGTGTGTTCATCGACCGAAACTTGCGTTAATGCTGAAATAAATATTTTAAAAGTACTGTCTTCATGTACCTCTGTTAGCAAGCCCGGATTCATACCATGAATTCCTTCCACAATAAGAATATCTCCTTCCATCAACTTTAAAGTTGAGCCATTTTGTGTTCGTTTCCCCTGGTGAAAATCGAATTTTGGCAACTGCACTTCATTGCCCTTAAAAAGTTCGATAAGCTGGTGGTTAAAAAATTCAATATCTATGGCTTCCAAAGCTTCAAAATCGTATTCGCCGTGCTCGTCTTTGGGCGTTTTGTCGCGATCTACAAAATAATCATCCAAAGAAATCTGGTACGGTCGCATGCCATTAACTGCCAACTGAACACTCAATCGTTTGCTAAAAGTAGTTTTGCCCGAAGCCGATGGACCGGCCACCAAAACCACTTTAACCTTGCCATTTTGTGCCGAGATTTGATTGGCAATTTCGCCTATTCTTTTTTCGTGTAAAGCTTCCGAAATTTTAATTATTTCGCCACTTCGGTTCTGCAATGCCAATTTATTCAGACTTCCAATGGTTGAGAAATTCAGAATTTCAGCCCACTCTTTTTGTTCTTGGTAAATATCAAAAAGCTTATCGTTATAGAATACCTTTCGAAGTTTGCCAAAGTTTTTGCGTTTGGGTACCTGAAGCAATAAGCCATCGTAATAAGGCAACAATCCAAAATTAGAAAGGTAGCCAGTGGAAGGCAGCAGGTTCCCATAAAAATAATTGCCCAAGTCTTTTAAAAAGTAGAGGTACGAATACAAATATCCTTGCTGTTCAAACAATTCTGCCTTATCCTCCAAACCTTGTTTTACCAGAAGCTCCACGGCTTCGTCGGTAATAATCCCTTTTTTCAGGAAAGGAAGATCTGCATCTATTAAAGTCTTCATTTCTTGCTTAATCGAAAACACATCCGACTCCGAAATTTCGCGCTCCAGACCGTTTAACTCACAAAAATACCCATTTGAAATGCCATTTTGAACACGCAATGAAACATGTGGCAAAACTTCCTTAACTGCCGCGTAGAGCACAAAAATTAAACTTCGGATATACATTCGAATTCCATCGGGGTGCGTAACATCGACAAACTCAATATATTTTGGTTTTACCACGCAAAACGATAGTTCTTTTACCATATGATTTACGACAGCTCCGCAAAGCGTGTTTGGTGTTTGAATGTTTAGATCCTGACTAATTTCCAGAAGAGAAGTACCCATTGGGTAAGTATGAGAGGAATTGGTATTCTTGCAGAATATCTCAATATTTTTCATTTCAAATTGTTTAACTGTTACAATAGTAAATGTATGAAAAGCAGATGAAAGTTGCAGAGTTGACAGAAGATTGTTTAAGGATTTTTAGTAGAGTGCAACGGTTTGTGACAGCAATCAACGAATGATGAATAAAGAGCTTCTGTCATTTCGACAACACAGAAGGAGAAATCTGTTGATTAGGAGCGATGATTTGACAGATCTCTCACTTTGTTCGAGATAACAACTAGGATTAAACTACAATCCTAACTCTTCTTTTAAAAACTTAGCTGTGTACGATTTTTTATTCATTGCCACTTTTTCCGGTGTTCCCGTACAAAGTACTTTCCCACCATGTTTTCCTCCTTCGGGGCCAATATCAATAATATGGTCGGCCACTTTTATAACATCAAGGTTGTGTTCAATTACAATTACTGTATTTCCTTTTTCAACCAATTTGTTTAGCACTTCTAATAATACACGAATATCTTCAAAGTGCAATCCAGTAGTAGGTTCATCCAAAATATAAAGTGTTTGGCCAGTATCGCGTTTGGCCAATTCTGCTGCCAGTTTTACACGTTGTGATTCGCCACCCGAAAGCGTAGTTGACGACTGCCCTAAAGTAATGTAGCCTAATCCAACATCTTGCAAAGTTGTCAATTTAGTTGAAATAGAAGGAATATGTTCAAAAAATTCAACTCCTTGATTGATGGTCATGTTTAACACATCGCTAATGGACTTTCCTTTGTAGCGCACCTCTAGCGTTTCGCGGTTGTAACGTTTGCCGTTACACCTATCACAATGCACATAAACATCGGGCAAAAAGTTCATTTCAATTAGCTTTAAACCTCCACCTTGACATTCTTCACAGCGCCCACCTTTTACATTAAATGAAAAACGCCCAGGTTTATAACCACGAATTTTTGCCTCGGGCAAATGCGAAAATAAACTTCGAATATCGCCAAAGACATTGGTATATGTAACCGGGTTTGAACGTGGTGTACGTCCAATTGGCGACTGGTCGACACGTATAACTTTATCGACAAAATCTAAACCTGTTACTTTTTTGTAAGGCAGCGGGTCTTTCACCGATTTATAAAAATGCTGACTTAAAATAGGTTGCAGCGTTTCGTTTATAATAGTCGATTTTCCGCTTCCCGAAACCCCGGTAACACAAATAAATTTCCCCAACGGAATTTCTAGTGTTGCATTCAAAAGGTTATTTCCCGAACAACCTGTAACTTTCAATATATTTGATTCACCATTTCGCCGTTTTGCCGGAACCTGAATTTGTTTTCTATTGTTGAGGTAATCTGCTGTTAATGTATTTGCTTTAAGTACGTCAGTCGGTTTACCTGCCGCCACCACTTCTCCACCGTGTCGTCCGGCATGTGGTCCCATATCAATTAAATAATCGGCATGCATCATGGTATCTTTGTCGTGTTCTACCGCAACCACCGAGTTACCCGAATCGCGTAATTGCTCCAAAGCCTGAATCAGTTTCAGGTTATCGCGGTGATGCAAACCAATACTTGGTTCGTCGAGAATATACAGTACGTTTACCAACTGCGAACCAATTTGTGTTGCCAATCGAATTCGCTGCGATTCACCTCCCGATAAACTTTGAGCTGTTCGGTCGAGCGCCAGATAATTTAAACCTACACCTAACATAAAACCTAATCGGTCACGAATTTCTTTAATAACCTCGAACCCAATTTTTAACTGCCGTTCTGTAATTCGTTCTTCCACTCCATCGAGCCAAACACCCAGCTCATCCAAATCCATTTGCGAC
>JAUVDE010000084.1 GCA_030595485.1 Draconibacterium sp. | reverse complement strand
AAAGTTCCGTTTCTTGTAAAAGGTCCCGGAATTGAAAAGGGGAATTCTGATGCGTTTATTTACTTACACGATATTTTCCCAACCCTTTGCGATTGGGCAAAAATACCAGTTCCGGAAGGCCTGGACGGAATTAGCTTTAATAAAATATTGAAAAATAATGAGGGAAAAACACGTGACAATATCATGCTCGCCTACATGAATTTTCAGCGTTCAGTTCGTGACGAGCGTTGGAAATTAATCCGCTTTCCGAAGATTGATAAAACAATGCTTTTCGATTTAAAGGTCGACCCCTATGAAACCAATAACCTTGCAGATAATCCTGAATATTCTGAAAAAATTACAGCGTTAATTCAAAAACTGGATGAAGAACGAAAAGCTGCTGGCGATAAAATAGACCTTTTCTCGGGCAATTACTCTCCGGCAGAATTTGTTGCACCTAAAGAAAAGCTGCCAACTGCGTATCCGGCAGGTGGTGTAGCCCCTGAAGATCCCAGCTATGTTAAACCGAAAAAATGATAAAGACAATTGCTATGAAGAAAACAATATTTAAGTTTTTAATTTTTCTGGTTTTCATACTAACCACCACAATATCAACAATACCCGTTTTCGCACAAAACGAAACGATTAATCTTACCAGTCTTTTAAATGAAATGGTTGATCGAGATAAAATTACCCGTTTTCCCGAAAGTGATTACAAATGTTTGCAGGCAAGCAGTTACAACCGCGAGTCTGTTTCGCCTGACAAACCGGGTTGGTTTGCCGATAGTGACGGAATTGGTTTTATTCGGACTGAAGAAAATAAGGGTCAAAAAGAGTGGGTAATAATGGAAGACGATGGCCCGGGTGTGATTTCAAAAATTTGGGCAGTCTGTTTTTATTACGGATTAAACGATACCATTGGAGCCAATATTAAGTTTTATCTCGATGGCGCTACTGAACCGGCAATTAATACCAATTTCTTTAAGTTGGTTAAAGGACAGGATTTTGTAAAACCACCTTTTGCCGATAAGTCTACACGTGCTGGGAATTTATATTTTCCTATTCCTTATGCTAAGAGTTGTAAGATGACAATGGATAATAAATCGTTTTATAACATTATTAACTATCGGAAATACCCGAAAGAAACGAAGATTAAAACTTTTTCCATGGAAGAGTTTGAGCGAGTTGCTGAACTTCGTTCGGAAGTAGCCAACAAGCTAAATTCATTGCCAAATGCAAATGGCAAAAACATTCATAAAAGTCAAAATTTAAATGAGGGTGAATCCTTAAGTTTTGAGCTGCCCGAAGGAAACGGAGCTGTTAAACAAATTGAGATAAAAATTACCAATACTCAAGATTTACCTCAGGCTTTGCGCTCTACAATTTTAATTGCAAAATTCGATGGAGAAGAAACGGTTTGGACTCCAATTGGTGATTTCTTCAACAATGTAGGTAAAACTCAAAGTTATGATATGTGGGATCGTTCGGTGAAAGAAGACGGAACAATGATTTGCAGATGGATGATGCCCTACAAAAATATTGGGGCCATCTCCATTAAAAATCTCTGGAACGAACCGGTTGATGTAAGTGTAAATATGGTAACTGAGAAGTATGAATGGGATGAGAATTCAATGCATTTTTATGCTTCATGGCGAATGGATGAACCAACTCCCACTTTTCCATTATTCGATTGGAATTTTCTTTCAGCACAAGGAAAAGGCGTAGTTGTTGGCGACCAGTGGACTGTACTAAACCCACGTGAAGGTTGGTGGGGCGAAGGTGATGAGAAAATTTATGTTGATGATGATTTTGAAAGAAATTTTCCATCGCATTTTGGTACCGGAACTGAAGATTATTACGGTTGGGCTGGAGGAATTGTACCAACGCCTGCCGACCAGTTTTCAAAACCATTTTTGGGAAATATTATTGTTGGTCACCCGCGCTCGATGGGATACAATGTATGTACCCGAACACGCGTTTTAGATGCCATACCATTTCATAAAAAAATAAAATTTGATGTTGAATCATCATGCGGCACACGTCAACAATGGCATTTTTTGCACTATTCGCAAACTACTTTTTGGTATGGAAAACCAGGTGTGAAATACAACCGAAAACCTCTACCAGAAATGGCTGCCTTAAAATTGCCAACACTTGAGGGATTGCAGCAAATTGTTGAAAAGGCTAAAAGACAACAATATATTGTAGATGGTGCTTTAGAAGCAGAAATCTTATCAATTTCAAATAAAAGCAAAACAGTTAAAGAAAACCATGCTGAAATTGCCATGTGGGGAGAGATAAGCAGTGGCAAAATGAAAAATATTTGGTTTGAAAAAGAAGGCGATTTTGCTGAAATAAAAATTACAGAGCAATTCGAAAACTCAATCTTAAAAATATGTGCTGCGGTTGGGCCAGGTTGTGGGCAATTTGATATTTATGTGAATGGGAAACTTAAAGTTTCACAAGACTTATATTCTAATCATCCCGGAATGTCAAATCCATTTATAAATTTGGGAGAGAATGAACCGTTAAACAATATTTATTCTGTGAAATTTGTATTTAAAGGAAATAATCCATCTGCCAGAGCGAATAAATCCAAATATGCTTTGGGGATTGATTACTTTCTAATTGAGAACAATTTTCTAAAACGCTAATAATTTGCGGCAAAAAAATGCCGGAATAATTGCACTTTACAACTATCAAAAACAAGTAAAATATTTTCATAAAAAATTAATAAATCAAATGAAATCAATAATTCAAACAATTGCAATTCTGCTATTTATTGCAACAATAAGTTGTACCAGCAAGAATGAATTTACTATTGAGAACAATTCCTTGTCAAGAACAATTAGTATTGAAGGAGGAAAACTTCACACAAAAAAGGTGATAAACAAAGTTTCAAACCAAGAAATAATTCCTCAAAACGAAGTAGAATTTCAACTCCGTATTTCAGAAGGAACGCATATCGAAAATTCAGATGTAGTTTTGACTTCAGAAGATTTTAATTTCAAAAAGACAGTAAAAGACACGCCTTTAGAATTGGTGTTCTTGTTAGAAAATAAGTTGCATAAATTGGAGGTAGAAGTTCATTACGAACTTTCAGAAAGCAATTCATATATGAATAAATTTCTGAAAATTAAGTCGGAGAAATCTGTAACACTTGAGCGAATTGACATTGAAACCATTGCCCTGGAAGACATCTACCAGCCCTACCAAATGAAACAAATTACGGCTTGGGGGCCTTCAAAATGGCGTCCGGGTTTAGGGCAACCGCTTTACACAAAACAATCGGCTACATTTTGGGGTACTGAATTTCCGGCATCCTATAATTATGTGGAGAATGGTACTGCATATTGTGGTTATTTATGGGGTAAGAAAATAGAACCCGAAGAAACCTATACTTCGTATAAATCAGTTATTGGTGTTGGCGATGATTCGGATTATATTCAGGATGCATTTTTCGAATACATCGATAAGATTAGAGTTCGTCCTTTGCGTTTGCAGGTGCAATACAACAGCTGGTTTGATTTTGGACCTGGTGTAACAAAAGAATCGTTTGCAGGCAGCGTTGAAAAAATCAATCAGGAATTAATGGTCGATAGAAATGTACCGCCATTTCGGGCTTTTGTAATTGACGATGGTTGGCAGAATTCGCGCGCCGATTGGAGCAAAAAAGCCTGGCAGGTAAACGAAAGCAGGTTTGACCTCGATTTCTCTACCAGTTTTAAAAATGTGCAAGCAGCAAAATCAAACCTCGGACTTTGGTTAAGCCCCGGCTGTAATTTTGGTGCCCGTCCGGCAGTGCCAAACATGCGCGAAAAAGGTATGGAAGCGCTCGACCAATACATGTCGCTGGCTGGTCCAAAATACATGCAATTGTTGGAAGAAAGGATGGTAGAACTTACAAAGCAAGGTGTTACTTATTTTAAACTCGACGGCTTATTTGGACACCTGAACCGGCGCGAGTTTGATTTTAACGGAGCAGATTACGGCGTTCCAACCATGCCGCAACTCGATACAAAAGGATTTGAACCAGCCGATAAACGTTTAAACGACACCAAATATGATGAGTTAAAAACCTACTATTTGGTTGCCGGAACCGAGCGTTTAATGCAAATTTTTGAAAAGCAGCACGAAGTAAATCCTGAGGTTTATATTGTTATTTCAAACGGAGCCTATTTAAGTCCGTGGTGGCTAATGTACACCGATGCAATTTGGATGATTAACGCAGGCGACGCAGCTGGTGGAAGCAACCGAACTCAGGAATTGGTTTACCGCGATGGTGTTTATTACGACACTTGGGTAACAGAAAAAACTCAATTTCCAATAAATTCAGTATTTAACCACGAACCGAAAAAAACAAAAACGGGGGAAAGCGTACAACAGTTTAGCGAGTATTTATGGATGAACCTTTCACGCGGAACTGGTTTTGTTGAATTGTACATCAAAACTCAAAACCTTTCGGAAGCGGACTGGGATGTATTAGCCGATGGGTTAAAATGGTCACATAAAGTATTTCCTTATTTTAAAAACGCCAGAATGCATGGTGGCAATCCGAAAAAGACGGAAGTTTATGGTTATACCGGCTGGAATGAAAAAGGTGGTTACGCTTCGTTTCATAATTCATCAGAAACGGATGCCCAAAGCTACTCGTTCACAATCGATCGTAAATTTGGAAAGGTTGCAAAAGGAAGTTATAAAACTACATCGCCATTGAACAACTCTACCCTTGCCGGAAAAATATTTTCGTATGGCGATCGTATTGAAATTGAGCTGAAGCCTGGTGAGGTGAAAGTTCTTGAATTTGATAAAACAAAATAACCAACTACTAATTCCAATAATAACAAAAACATGAATAGATTATTTTTATTAATAATGTTTGTTTATTGCCTTGCTGCATGCAATATTGTAACCAACAAATCACTTCTCGAAAACGATTATTTTAAGATTTTACTTGATGAAAAAGGACAAGTTACAGAACTACTGGAAAAGGAATCGGGTGAAAATATTTTGATGCCAGATTACAGTGTCTCTTTATTAACGATTGAGTGTGAGGGGATAAATTATCCGATTTCGAGTTGGAAACGTAGCGGCGAAATATTGAAATTTGATTTCGATGGATCGGGAGCGCAAATTGATGTAAAAATCAATAGTAAAAGTGATTACCTAAGCATTAAAATTACGAGTATAATTAGCGAAAAATTGATTGATAAAGTTATTTGGGGGCCATATCATGTAAGGCCATCTGAAAAAATTGGACAATCAATTGGCATCGCTTACGATGATAACATTGCCGTTGGTTTTATGGGATTGAATCTCAAAAGTCGTGGAGGATTTGAAATTCCCAATAGAGAAAGGTTTGGAAATGCTGCCAAAAAAATTGAGGGAGGCGCCAGTTTAACTGGCTTTGTTCGCGATCGATCTACTTATCGTGTTGTTGATAATTGGGAACAAAAATTAGGACAAGCTGTACCCGTTAATGATAGCGATGCTGAAATTGTAGGTGCTAAATTTGCAATGTATTGTGTTCCGGCAGAAAAACTTACAGAGGTAATTGAGAAGATTGTATTGGAAGAAAACTTACCTCATATTAAAAATGGGGAAACATGGAATAAAATTTCCAACTACTCTACATCATCAAAATTTATTATGTCGTTCAACGTAAATAATATTGATGATTGTATTAATGTTGCAAAAAAGGCTGGAATTACTTGTGTTTATCATGGTGGAATTTTCGCAACCTGGGGAACCTTTAAATTAAGAGATAGAGATTTTCCCAGTGGTTATCAGTCGGTGCGCGAATGTTCTGATAAGGCAAAAAAGCAGGGTGTAAACCTTGGTGCTCATACTTTAACTAACTTTGTTACCACAAATGATCCGCTTGTAACTCCTAAACCGCATCCCCACTTGGTTAAGGCTGGGATAACGAAGTTAGAAAGCAATATTTCAGCAACAGATAATGAGTTAGCACTGTTTGATGAGGCTGTGCGTCCTGCCTACTTTGAGCCAAACCTAGACAAGGTTAATCCAAGATGGCGTGAGCACACGGCTGTTCAAATTGGAGATGAGATAATTGAATATGCTTTTGCTACTGCAAATGGTCAATTAATACTAAAAGATTGTAAACGTGGGGCATTTGGAACAAAGGCAGTTGCACACAAAAAAGGTGAGCAAGTGGCTCGTTTGATGTCACATGGTTATAAAGTATTTTTTCCGGATATAAACTTACAAGATGAAATGGCAAAAAACCTTGCTAAATTCTTTAATGAGGCTAATCTTAAACGCATTAGTTTCGATGGCATTGAAGGCGGTTTGGCATGTGGACATGGCCGATACGGCAGCGACCGTTTTGTAAAGGTTTTTTACGATAATTTAGATAATCCAAACATAGTCGCCAATTCATCGGATGTTACGCATTTTGGTTGGCATTATTTTTCAAATGAAAGTTGGGGCGAACCCTGGACTTCCAAGAATTTTAGAGAGGCACATTTAGATCATCGAATTAAGGTTCAGCAAGGGTTAAAAGAGGATTTGTTACCCCGAAAAATGGGACAGTTTAGTATTAATGCTAAAACTACCAAGAAAGATATGGAATGGGTTATGGGCCTTGGTGCTGGTTACGATGCCGGTGTAGATTTTTATATCAGTCCTAATTTTGAAGAGATTAATAAAGAAGCCGATGCCATTTTAGCGGAGATTAAAAAGTGGGAAGAGGCAAGAATGAAAGGTCTTTTTACAGAAGAGCAAAAAGTGAAGCTTCGCGATCCGTATACCTTTTATGGTTTAGATATAAAAGATGGTGTTGCGAAATTAATATTTATAGAATCGTGGGCACCTGAAGGGGGACGTGCTTCAGGCGAAGACGAATTTAGTACCTTACCCAAGGGGATTTTGGCGAGTACATCAGATGCTCCGGTTTCTTTAGATTATAAACATGTGAATATGACAACCGAACCCGGCTTGCCAACTTCTTCTACATGGGAATATTATTGTGCAGGTCCAAAGCAAAAATTACAATATGTAATTCGATTGCCAAAGACAGCTAAGGAAAATGTAAAAGGCATTTACTTAAAAGTGGGTACACAAAAAACCATGATGCCATTTGCCTTAGAACCTGGTGATTACATTATTAATAAGGGTAGCAAAACACTTAAGCATTTTTCCGAAAATGATCAGATTAAAAATGAAGTGACACTAGATGCGAGTTGTTTCGCAGTAAGTGAAGGTCGGAATGTTATTGAATTCGACTACAAAGGTAAGGGAAGAGTTGCAGGCCCGGAGATGATTGTAAACTTTTGTACAAAAAAATAAATATCAGTATAAATTTTGAATTTTATTCAGTAAACTAAACTATCATGTTTCAAAACTTTAAAAATCCAGTTCTCATAATTCTACTACTTAGTGTTTTTTGTGGGACAGCACAAAATTGGAAAGAAGACCTCAAAAACCTGACCATAATTAATGGTGCATATAAAAATGGTATACAAGACGACTGGCTTATTCAAAAGCCAAATGAAAATGCCAAAGTCTTTAGAAACAAAGACAATAATGAATTAATTCTTTCAAATGGAATAATTTCGCGTTCGTTCAGGTTAAGTCCGAATGCTGCCACTACAAGTTTAAAAGTGTTAAGCAAACAGGAGGAACATATTCGTGCTGTTAAACCCGAAGCAATTCTATCGGTAAACGGATTTACTGTAAATGTGGGTGGATTAACCGGACAACCCAACCTTGCATTTTTGTATCCCGATTGGCTGAATGATTTAAAAGCCGATCCGTTTTCGTTTAAATTTACAGGATTTAAAATTGGGACACCTGAAAAACGGTTTGATTGGAAGCAAATTAGACACCACGCACCAGATGCTGAGTGGCCACCAAAAGGAGTGAAACTTCAGATGGATTACCAACTTACTGATGTTTCTCCAGAAGATTTAATTGCCCTGTCACAAGAAAGTAATATTGGCCGTAAGGAAATTTATCACGACGATTTTGCCACTATGGAAGATGTTTGGAACATTCGTACCAGCACCAGCCACGAAAGAAGTTCATTTTTTAATGAAGGTAAACCCGGCGAAATTTATACGCCAAACAATACAGCGGTTTATGCTGAATACGAATTGCCTGCCGGAACTGCTTTGGTGGAAACATCTATTGATGCCGGAACCGATGTGAGTGGTTTTTGGGGACCCGGAATTGCACTGGTTTGGGAAAATCGTATTATAAAGTTTAATATGCGTCCCGGGAATGAATCGGGGTCGAAAAACAATGGGGCCTGGCGATTTACGGTTTTCGATGGTAAAAAAGAAAATACGCGTGCCGGAGGAAAAGAGAATGTTAATTTTGATGGAACCTGGTTTTTACGCCTTCGGATTGTAGACACAAAAGTTTATTGCGAAGCCAAACCAAAAGAGGGAAAGTGGAAAACTTACCAAACCATTGATTTTGAGAAAGAAGTACCCGACCCAATTTCAGTTAGAATCGGAAAGCTGGGAAGAAATGCATTGGGAGAAGACCATGATATTCCGGGTGAGTTGGTTCGTTTAACCATGAATGAATTTTCAGCTTACGGGAAACTGAACGAGAGTGAAATTCAAAAAATAAACTCAAAATTGAGCGACCTTCAAAAATTGGTTATTTCAGTGAATTATGAATTGTACGATGGTATTCCTGCCATGTCCAAATGGATAACTATAAATAACAATTCGGGAGAAGCGGTAAAAGTGGATCAGATAATTTCGGAATATTTGGGAATAGCCGACCATAATCCATATAGCGGCTACCGTGGTCGTGAGGATTTTAAGGTAAAGCCTAATATTCATTTCGAAACCGATTATGCTTTTTCGGCTCAGAAAATGAAAGTAGGAAACAGGCATGTAGTACATTGGGGAAGCGATCAGGATTATGTCACACAAATTTCCTGGATTCAGGATATTCCGAATACTATGCGTATTTACCCCGACAATGGTTATCATTTAAATGTGGCTGCCGGCGATTCTTTTGAGTCCATTCGTTCGTTTATGATTCCTTATGATTCCTTCGACAAAGAAAGAAACGGTTTGGCACTGCGCAAAATGTACCGTACCGTTGCACCTTGGGTTACCGAAAATCCAATGATGTTTCATATTACACGTTCGAAATGGGATGAATATACCAATGGAATTGACCAGGCTGCTGAAGTTGGCTACGAAATGGTAAATTTCTCGTTTGGCAGTGGTTTTAATCCTGAAAATGAAAGTGAGGAGAACTATGCGAAAATGAAAAAGTATGCCGAATATGCCAATAGTAAAGGAATAAAAATTGGTACCTACTCTTTGTTGGCATCGCGCAGAATTAGCGAAAAGGATGATGTGGTAAATCCAAAAACAGGAAGGACTGGTGGATTCGCAACTTTTGGTAATTCTCCCTGCTTAGAAAGTGAATGGGGGCATGAATATTTTCGTAAAATGTACCGCATGTTCGCCGAAACTGGATTTAAGACTTTTACGCACGATGGTAGTTATCCAGGTGATGTTTGTGCTTCAACCGAGCATCCCGGGCACGATGGCTTGGGTGATTCGCAATACAAACAATGGAAACGAATTACGGACTTTTACAAGTGGTGCAAAGCGCAGGGTGTTTATGTGCGTGTGCCCGATTATTATTATTTATCCGGCTCGAACCAGAATGGAGTTGGTTACCGCGAAAACAATTGGTCCCTGCCACGTCGTCATCAGCTAATTCATACGCGCCAAAATATTTTCGATGGAACATGGGAAAGTACACCAACTATGCGATGGAGTTTTATTCCCTTGGCGCAATACCATGGAGGCGGTGCTGCGGCAACCATTGAGCCCTTAAACGAACACCTCGACCATTACGAAATGATGTTGGTAAGTAATATTGGTATGGGAATTCAATCGGCTTTGCGCGGACCCCGTTTATACGATACTGAAACCACCAAAACAATGGTGAAACGCGTAGTGAGCTGGTACAAAAAATACCGTGATATTCTGGAAAGCGACATCATTCACATTCGCCGTGCCGATGGTCGCGATATTGATTATATGATGCATGCGAATCCGACACTGAAAGAAAAGGGATTTCTACTAGTATTTAATCCAACCGATAATGTAATTCGGAAAAAGATTACTGTCCCGCTTTATTACACTGGCTTAACTGAAACAGCTCAAATAAGTGAACAGGCAAATCAAACAAAAACTTTTAAGTTAAATCGTGCTTACGAAATAGAA
>JAUVDE010000089.1 GCA_030595485.1 Draconibacterium sp. | reverse complement strand
AGGACAACAGCATCGTGAAATCAGAGAGGATTATTAAAAGGTAATACCGAATTGATTGATTAAAAAGGGAAGCTTTTAGCTTCCCTTTTTTTTTACTTAAATTTTTTCAAATGGAATTATTAAATCGTCACGTTAGTATACGTAAATTCACCGACCAACTTGTAGAAGAGGAATTATTGCAGAGTATAATATATTCTGGAAGTCGTGCTTCTACAACTGGCAATATGCAACTGTATAGTGTTGTTGTTAATCGTAAAAGCGAAAATATTGAAAAACTGGCTCCTTTACATTTTAATCAGCCGGTATCAAAAGCAGCGCCTGTACTACTAACATTCGTAGCCGATTTTAATCGTTTTTCAAAGTGGTGCGAAATAAATAAGGCCAACCCAGGATATGGTAATCTTTTATCGTTTACAACTGCAGTTATCGATGCTTTATTATTTGCACAAAACGTATGTGTTGCTGCTGAAAACAATGGGCTTGGCATTTGTTATTTGGGTACCACAACTTACAATGCAAAAGAAATTATTAAAGAATTAGGTCTTCCCAAGTTAACATTCCCGATTACTACAGTCGCGATTGGATATCCTGACGAACAACCTAATCTAAGCGATAGGCTGCCATTAAAATGTTTAATTCATAATGAAAGGTATACTGACTATACCAAAGAAGGAATAGATGAATTACATGCTTTAAAAGAACAATTGGAGTCATCCAAAAAGTTTGTTAG
This sequence comes from Draconibacterium sp., assembly GCA_030595485.1. GTDB lineage: Bacteria > Bacteroidota > Bacteroidia > Bacteroidales > Prolixibacteraceae > Draconibacterium. The sequence continues at coordinate 9,210 of JAUVDE010000089.1, read as the reverse complement.
CGAAAATGGTAAAGAAACATTGGCGCAGGTTTTTACCGATGTTCGCTATAAAAAAGCAGACAATGAATTTTTCTCCGCTAAAATGTTGGAGACACTAAAAGAACAAGGATTCATGTAATAATTAGTCAGCCAGAAAATGGTTGATGAGATTCATAAATTCCTGACGATAACTATTCCCAATTGGAAGTTTGTTCCCGTTTATTGAAACCATATTCCCTTCCAAATTCTCAATCTTATCCATTGAAATGATATAGGATTTATGAATACGGTAAAACTGCTTCGTAGGTAAAAGCGTAAGTATTTTTTTCATCGATAGGTTAGTAACCAATTTATCACCCTCTAAATGAATCTTGATGTAGTCACCTAAGCCTTCAATATATAATATACTCGAGTACTTAACCTTCACCGATTTTTTGTTCGATTTAATAAATAGGAAGTCTTCGACAACTTGTGATGCGGAGCTAGTAGTTGCAGCTTTTTGCTTTAGTTGTAATAGCTCCTCTGCTCGATAATAAGCTTTGCAAAAACGTTCAAAAGAGAAAGGTTTTTTTAAATAATCAATTGCATTTAACTCGTATGCTTCAAGCGCGTATTCAGAATAAGCAGTTGTGAATATTACCAGAGGAGGATTTTTAAGATTCTTCAGGAATGATATACCCGAAAGTTTTGGCATATTAATATCGAGGAACAAAAGGTCGACATCTTGCTCTTGAAGAACCTTGTGCGCACAAATAGCATCGTCACACGATTCTACAATTTTCAAATCTGGTAACTTTTTAGCGTATTGTTTAATTACATTCTGCGCAAGTGGTTCATCATCAATAATTATTGCCTTAATTTCCATTCTATTTTATTTTTAGTTGGAGCTTGACCGAAAATATTTGGTTCTCTTTTCTTATCTCTAGCGCGTATTCATTTTTAGCATAGAGATGCTGTAAACGTTGTTTCACATTTTCTATACCAATTCCGGAATTTTTATTGTTCCACTGAGGTGCAACTTCATAATTGTTAGTAATGGTAAATTCAAGAAAATTGTTTGTAGTAGATGAAATGTGGATGTTTATAAAATCTTCATTTTCTGTGCCTGGCAGACCATGTTTAAATGCATTATCGATAAATGGTTCAAATAGCAATGGAGCAATTTTCCCCGAAGGTATGTCACTTAACCTTGTATAACTTATTTTAATCTTATCCGAAGTTCTTATTTTCTGTAGTGAAATGAAATTGTCAACAAACTCCAACTCCTTTTCCAGCCTTATATAGTTTTCACGCGATTCGTAAATAATATGACGCATTAAATCAGATAGTTTCAAGATAAGATCGGGAACTTTATCTGATTTAATAAGTGCCAAAGAATAAATGTTGTTGAGCGAGTTAAAAAGAAAGTGTGGATTTAATTGGCCTTTTAGGGTTTTTAGTTCAGCTTCTAATTTCTCTTTTTCTATTTTGGCTAGTTTGTAGTTAAGGTCCTGCATCGAAATCCAGTCTTTAATAAACTTAAGAAACGAGGATACCAGAACATAAAGGAAGGTGGCAAAAAAGAAGGCTGAATGTGTATCGGTACTAAATGATGAAAATTGTTCGGAAACCTCTAAGATATTACGAAGTGGATAAACTATAATTAATTGAATAAATAAACTGGTAGTGGAAAGTAGCATAACCAACCAGAACAGGTAAAATATGTAGCTCTTTCTTTTTAAAAACTTGGGTATTAATAGGTATAAATTAATATAAACACCAAGAGCAAACCCAATGTTTGTTATTAGAGCTTTGCTAACTAGTGCAATGTTTATACTTCTACTGTATAAATAAAAGATAAAGCACAGAAATGCTATACTACCCACCCAGAATAAAGTGTGCCCTAAAATTTTATAGCGTCTATTTAGTATGCGTTGTGGCATTTATATTCTGTCTCGTTTTAAAAATATTTTCTTTAGATAATACAGAACCGGGTTTTTATACTTTAGATTTTTCCAGGGACGGCTAGAGTGGGGCAAATGCAAAACTTCAACTCCCTTTGCCAAATAATTGTTGTAGCCCATTTTTTTCGACTGTCGGCTAATAAATACATCAAACCAGTCTTTGTTATCGGCTAATTCCTCGAAATTAAATTCGCTGAGAAAGGGAATAGACATTAAGGTACAGCAAAAACTTAGGCTGTGTGAAGTCTCGATAACCTCTGTGCTTTTTATCTTTTCGAAAGTATAAGGGAAGTTGTAATTGCCCAATTTGTCAACTGTAATGGCGCCAACAACCCCTGGTTTATCTTTAGTTCGAAGTATATTCAATAGCTGGCTTATCGTTTCCGTTTTTACCACAACATCCGACTCAATAATTATGAGCGGAACATGCTTCTCCAAAGCCATCTTTTGTGCGGTTTGTAATACCAATTTATAGTTTGGCGAAGGAGTATCTGTTATGTCCTCCAGATGTACTATCTGTAAATTTTGCTTTGTTTTCGTCTCGTCTAGATAATTCTTAGTTTCAGCTTGACTAAAATCATTGAATATGAAATATTCGAAAGTCCCTGCTGCTTGCGTAATTGCTTCGATGGTTAATTTAAGAGTGTTAAGAGAGTCCTTTACAGGAGTAACTATAATCGCTTCTAACATTTGAATTGTTTTGTGCCACAAAGTTAACTAAATATTTGCTTTCGTGGAATTATCAAAAAAAATATGAGATTGTTTTAAAGGGCTGTTATGATTTTGGAGCCGAGTGAAAAAATACAGCAAAATTTATGGAAAAATGACGTACTTAATTACCTTTGCTTGCGCTGTAATTAATATAAAATTTGGCTTATGAGTGAAAATGTACAACCAGAAAAGGAGTTTTCGATTGACATGATTCCTGAACCGGAACCGGAAAAGATAGAAGAGATTATATTCTCGCTTATGGTGAACCCAAACTTATCATCTATCAATTATTTCAATGATTTTGGTGAGCAAAGTATTTCGCCAGATTCAATTGGAGACAGTGATACAGATGAAACGGGTTTGTTTGATCTTGATAATAACGGAACTAAAATGGCGATGAGCACACATGCGTTTCATCACCATTTAGAAAGCGATCCACAGAAAGCAACTGAAATCTTGATTTCAAGAGCAACCCGTAAAATGTTATGTTTTGGTGCAACTCCAACTGCGGTAAGTGCATTTTTGTATCATATTAATTTTGCCGATCCGAATGGACATCTAATTGCATCAGGTGCAAAAAAAGGATTGGAAAATGCAGCAAAAAAGTTTAATCTAAAAATTTCAGATCGTAAGATTCGTTTCGACCATTTTTCACAGCATGGCCCGGTTCCTCCTACTATTATTGTTAGTATGATGGGGCAGGTTGCTGACGAGAAAAAACTGACAACGCACTCGTTTAAACAAAAAGGAAATCATATTTTTTTAATCGGAAGAACTCCCGATGATATTAATTCTTCGGAATACTTAGAGTTTTTTCATGGTATCTCCGACTCTCCTCTTCCTGTATTTGATATCGAGGATGAAATTAATATTCAAACAGCATTGAAAAAGTTGAATGCCGACGGCTTAATTGAAAGTGCAAGCCCGGTTGGCAAAGGAGGCCTTTTCTTTACGCTTTTACGTGCTGCAATTCCAAATAATCTGGGTTTTGATATTACTACCGATGCAGAAACTCGCCTTGATGCTTCTTTGTTTGGTGAAGCAATGGGCCGAATAATAGTGGGTGTAACATCTGACAATGAAGAGGAATTTGTTGATGCAATGGCCGAATTTAAATTACCATTTTTCACCCTTGGGCATGTTACCAAAGGTGAGGTTCGTGTAGATGATGAGTCGTTTGGATATATTGATAAAATGACCGCTGGAGTTTAATGGCGCTTCCTTACAAACAATCAACACAGTCGAAAAAGGGGCAGGTTGAAGAGATGTTCGATAATATCTCTCCAAAGTATGATGCATTAAATCATATTCTATCTGTTAATATTGATAAAATTTGGCGAAAAAGGACAATAAAGAAATTACGTTCGCATTCACCTAAAATTATATTGGATATTGCCACCGGAACAGGTGATTTTGCAGTCGCTGCTTCCAAAATTGACGATGTTAAAATTACCGGTATCGATATTTCGGAAGGAATGTTGAATGTGGCCAGAAAAAAAATTGCCAAAAAGAATCTTTCAGAACAAATTGACTTTCTGAAAGCCGATTCCGAAGATTTGCCTTTTAATAGTGAAACTTACGATGCTGCAATCGTTGGTTTTGGAGTGCGAAACTTTGAGAACTTAAACAAAGGTTTATCTGAAATATTGAGAGTGATAAAACCCGGAGGTGTATTTTATATCTTAGAGTTTTCAAAACCGGTCTCGACCCCTTTTAAGCAAATTTATATGTTTTATTTTATGCATATTTTGCCGTTTATCGGTGGCTTAGTTTCAAAAGATAACCGTGCATATTCATATTTGCCCGAATCGGTAAATGAATTTCCTGATGGTGAACGTTTTTTGAGTATTTTAGCCAACGTTGGATTTGAAGGAAACAAGTGTTTTAAACAAACCTTTGGAATAGCTTCCATTTATGAGGCTTATAAACCAGAGAAATAGAATGCAACGCAATAATTTTAGGGTTTTGTTGTTTTCCTGATAAGGAAATAAAGAGTAAAGTGAAAAAAGTTTTTAGCTCCATATTATTTGTTTTTATTGTGATTGCTGCTTTGGGGCAAAAGCAACGGGTTAACTACCTTACTACTTTCGATGATAAACTCATTCATTTTGGTTTTTCTATTGGTGTGAATACGCTGGATTTTAACATTGCGAGTTATCAGCCTTACGGATCCAGCCCGGAATATAGTAAGGCTGATAGAGTTCCCCCTGATGCGATTATTTATTCTGATGTGGCAAAACTTGTACCCGGTTTTACAGTTGGTATAATATCGAGTTTGCGATTAAATAACTGGTTTAATTTACGTTTTCAACCGGGACTATCTTTTGGCGAACGTCAGATGGTTTTTAACATACCTGTGCGAGATATAAATAACCCTACCGCATCAGATGATAATTTGCCCTATTATTCTGTAAAATCTACATTTCTCGATTTTCCATTACTGATTAAATACAAAGCGAAACGTATAAATAACCAAAGGCCTTATGTTCTTTTTGGTGGTGCTTACCGCCACGATATTTCAAGAACCGCACAAGAGGACTTAATTAAATTGAAAAATGGTGGGCTTTATGCAGAATTAGGCGGTGGCTGGGACTATTATTTCCCATTCTTCCGATTCTCGTTAGAAGCCAAATTCAGCTTTGGATTAAATAATCAGCGGGGAGACTTACCTGCTCCAATTCAACATCAGTACTATTCTAAATCAATTAAAAACATGCGGTCTAAGATATTTACACTTTCTTTTAACTTCGAGTAGGTTTATAAAGCTCGTTTAAACTCGGAACAAATAATTGCTGTGGCCACCGAAACATTTAACGATTCGGCTTTACTTGCGTTTGTCGACAGGTTAGGAATGCTTATTCGTCGGTCAATTAATTCTTCAACATCTTTTCTTATTCCTTTGCCTTCGTTACCCATAACGAGTAATGTATTCTGAGGAAGTGTTTCAGTATAAATATTTGCTCCATCCATAAAAGCACCAAAAATAGGAGTTGAACTTTCTTTGGCAATTTTATGAATAGTATTAAAACTACATTCATAAAATGCTATACGGTTAAACGAGCCCATACTAGCTTGAATAACCTTAGGGTTGTATAAATCAACAGTGTCGGGCGAGGCAAAAATATTCTCAATACCAAACCAATCGCATATTCGGATTATTGTTCCCAAATTACCCGGATCCTGAATTCCATCGAGGAAAACCGAAAGAGAATTATTTAATTTTGGTGGTAGTTCACGTTTATTAGGGAGACGACAAATGGCAATACTGTTTTGCGGATTTTGTAATAGACTGGCTTTTTTTAAAGTGGCTGAATCTACCTCTAAAATATTTTCGATGTTTTTTAAATCGATTTCATAATTCTCTCTGAATTGTAGTGTAACTAACAACTGACTGATAATTAGTTGAGAATTGATGACTTCAGTAACAAGTTTATCCCCTTCAACCAGAAACAATTTTTCCTTAGTTCTATATTTTTTTAAGGCAAGCGATTTTATAAGTTTTATTGTATTTTTACCAATCATTGATTTTAACGGTGATTTAATATAATATTTGGAGTAAAGTTACTGTTTCTAAGAAAACTCTCTGTTATTATTTGTAAATAAAAGTAATTCGTTTTGGTGCAGGAATATTATAGGAGAAAGATAGTTGATCTGAAGTGGGTAATTTTATTGTCTGCCATATTTTTAGCCTCGTGTTCGCAAACTCGGTTTGTTGCCGAAGAAGATCATTTGCTGCATCGTGTGCACCTCGAAATAAATAATCCCGATATAAATAAAGAGGAAGCGAAATCTTTTATTCGCCAAAAGGAGAACTATAAAATTCTAGGATTCGTAAAGTTTTACTTGTTAATGTACAATATGTCGTCGAAGAAAAAGACAGACGATTGGTTGAAAAGAATTGGTGAAGCTCCTCAGTTGTACGATGAAGTTTTGACAGATCGTTCGGTAGAGCAACTGGAACAATACCTGGACTTGAAAGGATTTTACCGGGCACAAGTTTCTGCAGATGTGCAGTTTAATGAGAAAAAACAAAAAGCAGAGTTGAGTTTTGATGTAAAGACTGGCGAACAGTATACCGTAAAGCGAATAAAATATCATTTTAAAAATCCCGAGTTGCAGGATATTTTCATGAGCGACTCGAGCTCTTATTCTTTGCGTGAAGGGGCTCCGTTTGATATTTACGAGCTGGAAAAGCAACAGAAAAGAATAGTTAATTTATACAAGGATAACGGGTATTTCTATTTTTCGAAAAACCAAGTAAAGTATAAAGCCGACACTAGCTTTTATGATAAAGAGGTGATGCTCGATTTGTTTGTGGGCGAAACTGTAAATAGTTTAATCGACTCGACAAAAATACTAAGTCCCTTTCGTATAAAAGATTTCTATTATTCGATAATGCCGGGTAATACTCCTGTTACATCTTCGCTTGAGAATGTTTCAACTTTCTCGGATACCATAGAATGGAACAACTCGCATTTGTATTTAACCAAACAAATTAAATACCCAACAAGTTTGTTCGACCGTACCAATCAAATGCGGAGTGGCGATTTATACCAAACATCGGAAGTTGAAAATACATTTAACGGTTTTAATCGCTTACGTCAGTTTCGTTTTGTCGATATTCAATTCAGTGAAACTTCTACCGAGCAGGATTCGAATTTATTAAACTGTAATGTACGTTTAGCACCGCTAAATAAGCAGTCTACTTCTTTCGATATTGAAGGCACCAATACGTCTGGGAATTTGGGTGTGGCAGGTAATATTTATTATCAACACCGAAACTTATTTAAAGGAGCTGAAGTTTTTCAGTTACGGTTTAAAGGAGCTGTAGAACGTTTGCACCGGAAAGTTAATGACCGCTCTCAATACTTTAATACGCGAGAATTGGGAGTTGAAGCAAATCTGATAATTCCAAAATTACTCGGTCCTGCACGATTTATAAGCAACTTTGAAAGATACCTACCAAAGACAGTGTTAAACGTGGGGTATAATTACCAACGTCGGCCGGAATATACGCGTACAATTGGTAGCCTTACTTTTGGTTACGATTGGAAAAAAACACAAGATGTTCGAATGCTTTGGAATATAATGGATTTGAATTTGGTTAAGTTATACGAATACGATCCTGCTTTTATTAACTCAATTCAGGATTTATACATTAAAAGTAGCTTTACCGATCATTTTATTATGGCAATGAATTATTCGTTAATTTATAATAATCAGCGTTTAAATTCGACCAAAAATTATACTTACATACGCTTTAATATTGAAACAGCGGGTAACTTTTTATTGGGGGTTTCAGAAATTAGTGGTAATACAAAACAGCAGGTACTAGATACTATTACAGGCGAGACTTATGAATTCTACAATATCTTAAATACTCCTTATGCCCAGTATGCTAAAGCCGATATCGAATATAGAAGGGCAGTCCAACTCGATAAGGTTAATTCGTTGGTTGGTCGGGTATTTTTAGGTGTTGGCTTACCCTATGGTAATTCAAGTGTTATGCCTTTCGAGAAACAATATTTTGCGGGAGGAGCAAACGGAATTCGTGCCTGGCAGGTTCGCTCACTTGGGCCGGGAACCTACAAAGCCCCAGAGGGCTCATATCCGAATCAATCGTCAGATATTAAGATGGAAGGTAACATCGAATATCGTTTTAGTTTAATCGGATCAATGGAAGGAGCTCTGTTCCTCGATGCCGGAAATATATGGGCAATAACCAAAAGAGATAATCGTGAAGGAGCTTTATTCGAACTCAAAAGTTTCTACAAACAATTTGCGATTGGTACCGGAGCGGGCCTCAGGTTCGATTTAAACTATTTTATTTTACGTACCGATGTTGGGATGAAACTGCGAGACCCCGGCAATGAGAACGGACATAAATGGATTATAGGTGATAGATCGTTAAAGGGAGATGACTTTACATTTTCGTTTGCCATTGGCTATCCTTTTTAAATTTCGACCTTTTTACTCTCAACTTCTTTGAGGGGAACTTTTTTTTTGCAATTTTAGGGGCTTGTTTTGTGAGAGCTTGTAAGTAAACTCGCAAGATAGATAACAATTAATATAATTTCTATGGCTGGTCTTCCGTCGGGTAAACGCGATTTGTTTAGTTCAAAATTTGGTGTAATTGCGGCAGCTGCCGGTTCGGCAGTAGGTTTAGGTAACATTTGGAAATTTCCATACATAGCTGGAATATATGGTGGCGCAGCCTTTTTGTTCGTTTATCTGGGTTTTATACTTGCCATTGGATTGCCGGTAATGCTTTCCGAAATAATTATCGGACGGAATTCAAAGCGGAATGCGTTTGGTGCATTTAAAGTTTTGGCTCCCGGAACACCATGGCGTTACATCGGTATATTAGGCGTAAGTGCTGCTTTTTTAATCTTATCGTTTTATGGCGTAGTGGCAGGCTGGAGTGTACATTATGTAATTCTATCTATTCAAGATGGATTTTCAAGTAAAACTCCGGAGGAAATAACAGCTCTTTTTTCTGCTTTTACAGAGTCTCCGGTAAAGCCAGTTTTATTTCAACTGGTTTTTATGATTATTACCATGGCAATTGTTGTGGTTG
>JAUVDE010000330.1 GCA_030595485.1 Draconibacterium sp. | reverse complement strand
TTTGGTATTTGCAATTTGGTGCTTCAATGCTAATATTCTATTCCCACACGAGCCTTAACTCCCTTTTCGTACGGATGTTTTTCTTTTGCCAAAACAGTAACGTAGTCGGCAATATTCTTAATCTTTTCGCTTGCTCCTCGTCCTGTTAAAACCAGCTCGGTTTCAAGCGGTTTTTTTTCAATAAATTCTAACAACTCCCCTTCCGAAATATAGCCATAATTAATAGCAATCAAAATCTCGTCGAGCACTAGCAACTGCGTATTATTTTCGGCGACAAATTTTTGCAATTCGCCTAAACCTTGCTGTGTAGAAGCATGGTATTCTTCGGGTGTAATTTGCGGATTGGCCATTGGCATTCCTTCCGAAAAAGTAAATACCGTTGCTCCCAGTTTTCGAATTACACTTATTTCGTTGTAACCATACGAATTGGGTTTCTTAAAAAACGAAGCATAAGCAACTTTAAATCCATGCCCCAAAGCACGAACCGCCAAACCAATTGATGCCGTGGTTTTTCCTTTTCCCTCTCCGGTGTAAATATGAATTAATCCTTTTTGCATGGCATTTACTCGTTAACAAATTTATAAACGTCTTCGAGCGCACTCACAAAATTTGCAGGTGTTGGGCTGCACGATGTTTCCGACGAAATAATAAATACTTTCTCCTTTTTCACTGCCGACATTCCTTTATAAGTGTTCCACACTTTTTGCTCCTCTACACCAAAACCACCCATGGCTGCAATTACAATTACATCCGGGTTTTTCACCAATACACTTTCGCGCGTAATGGTACCTTTATTCATACCATTAGCAATATTTTCACCATTACAAATGGTAATAAAATCGTCCATATAAGTATTTTGCAACACGGTAAAAATAGGGCTTGCACCAATTTGAAAAAATATTTTCGATTTGTTTGTATTTGCTGATTTCTTTCGAATAGCATCAACACTTGCTTTTGCCGAACTCACTACTTTATCAGCCTCTTCTGTAGCTCCAACCAACTTGGCAATGTGTAAAGTTTGCTCGCAAATACCATCAAAGGTTTTAGGTGTTTCCATTACCTCAACTTTAATTCCCAGCTTTCGCATTGCTGCAACATCCTGGTCTTTGGTCAGTTTCATGGTCAGCACAATATCGGGCTTAAGCGCAAACACTTTTTCAATGTTAACATTCACCGTCGACCCAGTTTGTTCAACACCATCTTTAACTGCCTGTGTGCAATAACTTGTACAACCCACTAATTTACTTTTGGCTCCAATCAGGTAAATGTTTTCAGTAATCGATGGCGTAAGTGAAATAACCCGCTTCACTTGCTGAGCACTTCCCAACAATCCGACCAACATAAATACCAGAACCAATTTGACTTTTATCAAATTCATTTTAATTAATTTTTTACTCGGAAAAATGCAGAAATCAGTCGATTAATTCCCGAAACTTTATTCCCGAAGTTCGTTCGTATAATTTTTTTGCTGGCAGGTCTTCTGACTTATCCTTCAATTGCTGCCTTCCCTCCTAAAACCGGAAGTGGCGTGAGTAGCAATCAACAAGTGGATTTACAGCTGCGGGCACAGTCCCGGTCTCGCACCGGATTCCCTTAAAGCGATCTCTCGCAACCAACTAGACGCAAATATAAAGAAAGTTTACAGTATTCAGTCGCAGTCACAGTATTCAGTTTAAAAAAGTAGAGAAAGTTTTCAGTCCCAGTTACAGTATTCAGTATTTCTGAGACAAGGCATGCCTTGTCTTTACTGAATGGAAATCACTGCACAGGAGAGACAGGGCATGCCCTGTCTAATTATCATCTATTAATTCGTTATCCAGGATATTCAATATCAACCAAAAATAAACCTTGTGCAGAAGCCGAAGCACCGGCAGCACCGCGGTCTTTTTGTTCTATTATTTCGCGGAACTGCTGAATGGTAAGTTTACCTTTACCAACTTCCAACAAAGTACCAACAACGGCTCGTACCATGTTTCGTAAAAAACGGTCGGCTTTTATCGTAAAAACAAGTTCCTTTTCTTCCACCGTCCAGGCAGCCTTCATTATTTTGCAGTTGTTCGTTTTTACTTCGGTACCTAAACGACTAAAACTTGTAAAATCTTCATAATCAAAAAGAGTTTGTGCAGCCTCATTCATATTTGCAACATCCAGTGGCTTCAAATATTTATGGCTGGTTTCAACACCATACGGATTCTTCTCAGTAGTTATATAATATTTATAGGTACGCGATGTGGCACTAAAACGGGCATGCAAATCGGCACTCACTTTCCACACTTTTTGCACTGCAATATCGTGAGGTAAAAAGCTGTTTAATTTATATACCAAATCCAAGTTCTCGGGAATTGTATTTTCTGCCTCGAAGTGCAAAATAAAAAATGAAGCATGCACTCCGGTATCTGTTCTTCCTGCCCCAACCACTGCAATTTTCTCGCGTAATATTTTCGATAAAGCATCTTCAATTACCTCTTGCACCGAAATGGCATTGGGCTGAATTTGCCAACCGTGGTAGTTGGTTCCTTTATAACTTAGTTGTAGAAAATAGCGTTGTGGCATTCTTTAAATTTTTAGCAAAAATACAGAAAAGTATAATAACCTGAGTTCGATATAAAATAGCTTGCACAGAAAACCGGAATTGTGCTAGATTTGCTCTTAAAATACTGAAGAAATAGCGGGCTATTTTGAAGAATTTTGGGTGCAAAGATTGTGCAATTCCGGGTTTTCCTTCGGATATCACTATTTTTTGTATAAATCCACCCATATTTTCTTGAATTATCCCGATAGTCCTTCTAAAACTATGTATGGATTTCTACTAAAAATTAGCTGAAACTGTGCCGATATTTTATATCGAACTCAGGTTAATAGCCAGTAGCACGTTATAACGTAATAAAAAAACCGCCCCTCTCAACAGAAGGGCGGCACAGTTAAAAACCAAACACATAAGGTTTCAGAACGAAACCCTGGTAAGGAATATCTTAGCTTTTTACACCTTTACCCAGTGCTTCAAGCAATTGCGGATTGTCTTCCAGCGCAATGCGGGCTACGGCGTAAAATTCATACATCCAGTCTTCCATTTCGGCCATTGCTGCATCTTTGCTTTTGGTGGCATCCTGCGACTCCCCTTTTTCGCGCAGGTATTCGGCACGGGCAGTTTCTACCCCGCCAACCAGTGCATTACCCGCTGCAATATCGTCGGCAGTTATTTTTAAACGAAGTAGTTTTGCCTGAACTTCGGCATCTTCGCCGGCAACCTGGTAAAACTTCTTTATCATTTCAAGCTGTTTCACATAAGCGGTCGGAAAATAGTCGTCAATTCCCAAACGTTGCTGCGCAACAACATCTTTCCTGAAAATTACTTTTGCCTTTTTCCGGTGGTCTTTATACAGCGTTACCAATGCGGCTTTTTTCACCTTAAAAGCCTGCGATGCCTCGGTTGTTTCATCGTCTTCGGTTTTGTTAAAGTCGTAAACCGTTCGGGTTTGTGTTAACAGTGTTTTCCCCTCGGCAATGGTTTCGGTGCCATAGCCCAGTTCGCTCATTAGCGTGGCAATTTGTGGTTGTTTTTCGGTGTTCTCTAACGATACTCTCCATAGCTCAAGGCTTTCGGCTTCGGATAATGTTTTTTTGGTTACCATTTTTTTAAAATTTAAGTTTAACATTTAGTATGTGTTATTGTATAATGGTCCTGCCTGGGTGGCAGTACCGCTTTTTATTATTGAAGTTGTTTAGAGTTAAATTAAAAAACTGCGAGTAACATCTTGATTTCATTGGACTTTAGCTAATTTTTCTTCCGTAGCTTGGCTATGCAAGAAAAATGGAGCTTCGTCACTAAAATCAATATATCCCTCTCGAAATTCCCCTTTAACTCTAAACAGCTTCATTCTGTGTATTTGTTATTTTTCACCATCGTTAAAATATTTTCGCCAAGCGTAATTTTTTTTCACCATGCGTTCTTTTTTTTCGCCACGTGTTCCTTAACTTTCACCACCGGCATTTTTTTTTCGCCATGCACTCCTTAATCTTCACCAGGCGTAATTTTTTTTCGCCATGGGCTCCTTATCGTTATCCTTCTGTTTTTTATTGCTGTTGTTGTGTTCCTTATTGATGTTGTTCGGTTTTTGCGTTAAATTTTGGCCATCCAACGGTTCGTATAAGAATAGTAGCCGAATGCGAGTATCTTTCCTGTCAAATTACAAGAAAGTTGAAGCGGGCTACAACCCTTGAATTTACTGCTGTGTCGGCTATTATTTTTATACATTATTGTGCGTAGTGTTTTTCAGATTAACATTATTAAATCCTGTTTTTTGATACTAATTTTCTATAATGC
>JAUVDE010000243.1 GCA_030595485.1 Draconibacterium sp. | reverse complement strand
TTTTATTTTTTTACTTTTTATTTTTGCCTTTTTTAAAACGCTACCGGTTTTAAACCAAGTCCGGCTTTTTCATCTAGTCCAAACATTAAGTTCATATTCTGAACTGCCTGACCTGATTCACCTTTTATTAAATTGTCGGTTAAACTGATAATAACCAGTTTGTTTACGTGTTTTTCTAAATAAATTACTCCTTTGTTGGTGTTTACCACCTGTTTTACTCCCGGGTTTTTTTCGGAAATAAAAACAAAAGGATGATTTTCGTAATAGCTGTTGTATAATGCTTTTGCTTCATCAAGAGTACCATCAAAATTTGTGTAGCACGATACGAAAATACCACGCGTGTGGTTTCCACGAATAGGTACAAAATTGAAGTCTTTATCGAAGCCCGGTTGTAATTGTGTTAAGCTTTGCAAAATCTCACCTTCGTGTTGGTGCTCAAATATTTTATATGCCGAAACATTACTGCTACGCCAGCTAAAATGCGAAGTTGAAGTTGGTTTTTGTCCAGCTCCGGTTGAGCCAGTGATTGCCTGAACATGAACTTCATCCTTTAATAAACCTGCATCAGCCAATGGTAAAAGTGCAAACTGAATACCCGTTGCAAAACAACCGGGGTTCGCGATTCTTTCTGCTGATTCAATTTCTTTGCGGTTTAATTCCGGTAGACCATAAACAAAATCATTGCCTTCTCTTTTTAATCTGAAATCGTGACTTAAATCAATAATCTTCAGAAATTTTGGGAAAATATTATTTTCAATAAATTCGATTGATTTACCATGCCCCATGCAAAGGAAAATAACATCTACTTTATCAAATGGCATTTCGCTTGTAAAAGTTAATTCACTTTCTCCCAATAAGTCAATGTGAACATCCGAAATTGGGTTTCCTGCATTACTTGTACTTTGCACAAAGCCAATTTCAGCATTCGGATGATGAAGCAAAATCCTCAACAACTCGCCGGCAGTGTATCCGGCTCCTCCTATAATTCCAACTTTAATCATACGATTAACGATTGAAGATTAACGATTTTTGATTTCAGAATTATGTACATATATTTTTATTTTTTACTGTTATTATTCTTTGCTGTTTCAATGCTTTTTACAAAAATTGAAATCAGCTCATTGTTTTCCAAAAAACACGTATTCAGCAATTTTTCATTGCTAGAAAGTTTCCCGTATTTTATGATTTTAGCATTTATGAAAGTCTCACGAAGTTCCTTAAGGCAAATTCCCATTTTATGAATAAAATCTCTTGGTGATTCTGCACTTTGTGCTTCGCCATAATTTAATGCTGCTGATGTCGCCGAACGAATAATTTGTTTACTCAAATGACTTCCTGCAAATGATTCCTGCATGGATTGAGATAATTCTATAATTCGAACAGAAAACCATATTAACCTTTCTTCCAAATCATATTTATTCATAATTCTTTTTTACCGTTCGTTAATCAGTATTCATCATTCGTTAATCGACATTCTAAAGATTCCCATTAACCGAGTTGTATATTTTTAATGAATTCGACATGATTTTGGTAAATCCTTTAATGTCGTCGGCAGTCCATGCTTCAACAGTTTCTCCATATTGTCCAAAACCAGAGTTCATTAAATCGTGTTCCGATTCAATTCCCACCAATTCGAAATGATAAGGTTTAAGTTTTACAATTACTTTACCAGTTACATTTTCCTGGGTCGATTCAAGGAAATCTTCAATGTTACGCATCACCGGTTCCTGATACATCGCTTCGTGCAGGAACATTCCGTACCAGTTTGCAAGTTGCTCTTTCCAGTAGCCTTGCCATTTGGTAAGCGTGTGTTTTTCTAATAAATGGTGTGCTTTTATGGTAATAAGTGGCGCGGCGGCTTCGAAACCAACGCGTCCTTTAATTCCAATAATTGTATCGCCAACGTGAGTGTCGCGACCAATGGCATATTTCGATGCAACTGCTTCCAGTGCACGAATAACATCTGGTCCGTTTTCGTAGAACTCCCCATCCAACGAAATTAATTCGCCTTTTTCAAAACCTAACTCAATGGTTTTTTCTTCGGTAGCTTCCAATTGACTTGGGTAAGCTGATTCAGGTAAATTCTTGTTTGTAGTTAGCGTTTCTTTTCCGCCGACACTAGTTCCCCAAAGTCCTTGGTTAATGGAATATTCCATTTTTGTGAAATCAGCCTCGAACCCGTATTTTTTTAAATAGTCAATTTCGTATTGACGTGTTAAAAGCATGTCGCGGGTTGGCGTAATAATTTCAATTTCGGGAGCTAGTACCTGAAAAGTTAGGTCGAAACGAATTTGGTCGTTTCCGGCACCGGTACTTCCGTGGGCAATATATTTTGCGCCAATTTCTTTCGCATAATTAATAGTTGCAATTGCCTGAAAAGCGCGCTCGGAACTTACTGAAATAGGGTAAGTGTTGTTTCTCAAAATATTTCCGAAAACCATATAGCGAATACTTTTTTCGTAGTATTCTTCGGTAACGTCGAGTGTAACGTGCTCAACGGCTCCCAATGCAAGTGCGCGTTCTTCAATGGTTTTTAGTTCTTCGTCAGAAAAACCACCGGTATTGGCAATTGCCGTGTAAACATCGTAGCCTTTTTCTTCTGTTAAATACTTTACGCAAAACGAGGTATCTAATCCTCCGCTAAATGCTAAAACTAATTTTTTGCTCATTATTCCAATATCTTAATTAATATACTCAAACCAAATAGCTTTTCGGTTTTTATGCTTGTGCTTTTTATCCACACCTTCATTAAAAAAACATTGCAGTAACCTGTTACACCACAGTTTTTTGCTTTGTTGTGAATAAAAATAACTAAACCTAATTTCCCGAAAACCTATCTGCATTGAGTATAGATGCTATTTTTCCTGTTAAAAAGGAAGAATAGCACCAATCCATGATTTTACATTTTTTTTAAAGTTCAATAATCCCTTTTTCTTTTTTCCGCCAACCGGGTTTAAACCTTTAATGGTTTCCAATAAACTTCGTTTTTTAATTCCGTTTACACTTTTAAAATCGGGTTTTTCCCACTCGGGGTTGTATAACATTCCGGTACATAAACATTTTGTACGACCGGTACGCTCCAATATATCGTGATTTATGCAACCGGTGCAACCTTTCCAAAACATATCATCGTCGGTTAATTCCGAAAATGTTACCGGACGATAACCCAGTTCGTGGTTTATTTTCATAACCGCAAGTCCGGTGGTTAGTCCAAATATTTTTGACTTGGGGTAACGTTTACGCGACAATCGAAAAGCCTCTTTTTTTATTTCTTTAGCTAGTCCAATTCCACGGTATTTTTCAACAACGATTAAACCGGAATTTGCCACAAAACCTTTTTCCTGCCATGCTTCTATATAACAAAAACCAGCAAATTTATCTTTCTCTAAAGCAATTACTGCTTTCCCGGCTTCCATTTTTTCCTTAAGGTATTCGAACGACCTGCGCGCAATACCTGTTCCCCGTTCTTTCGAGGCAATATCAATGGTATTGTTAATGTCGTCGATGTATTTTATGTGTTGTACACTGGCAACTATAACTTCTATATCTCTTAAGTCCTTCATCCCCTCGAATTAAATTCTACCTTTAAGTTTAGGCATTATTGTTACTAATGCTGCCACTAAATCGTTTTTCGATATCCCTTCTCGTTGTATAATTAATATAGTGTCGTCGCCGGCAACCGTGCCGATAATTTCCCACGGACTTGTTTGGTCAATAACTGCTGCAATGCTACTTGCATAACCGGGTATGGTTTTTACTACTGCCAAATTCCCCGAAAATTGTATTCCCTGAAATCCGTCGGCTAAATAGTTTACCCGGTTTTGTGCAGGTGTCGGTTCACTGTGTCCGTTTTTATGAATGGTATAAACATATCCTTTTGCCGGGTGCGTGGTTTTTGCCACTTGCAACACTTTTAGGTCGCGCGACAAAGTTGCCTGCGTTAATTCAAAACCTTTATGTTTTAACTCAGTTAACAATTCTTCCTGGCTGTGAATGTTGCCTTTCTGAATTATTTTTCTGATTTCAAGTTGTCGTTGTACTTTATTCTTCATTGAATAAATATTCATTTGTAGTGCAAAAATATACATTTTATTCGAAACGCAAGCTTATAATTTCAGAATATTTACTATTTTTGCATCGATAATGATTTTAGCATCATGATTTTATCCTTTTTATGGGACACAAAGTGTATTGGAATAAGAAAATAAGATAATAAGAAATGCGATGGAACTATTTGATAGGGCTATCGCATTTTTTTTAATACAATTACCGGAATATGTTAAAAGTAAAACAGGCAAAATTAATTCTTGAAGACGGAACCGTTTTTAATGGTAAATCGTTTGGAAGTGAAACAGCTGCGGCAGGTGAAGTAGTGTTTTATACTGCAATGACGGGCTACCCGGAAAGTTTGACCGACCCATCGTATACAGGTCAGATATTGGTGTCGACTTACCCAATGATTGGAAACTATGGGGTTCCTTTCGACAAAAAAGAAAATGGAATTCATAAGTATTACGAGTCGCATAAACTGCATATTACGGGTTTAATTATCTCCGATTATTCGTTTGAATTCAGTCATTGGAATGCTGAAAAAAGTTTGAGCGATTGGTTAAAAGAATACAATGTTCCGGGACTTTTTGATATTGACACGCGAGCCTTAACGAAAATTTTACGTGAGAAAGGTTCGATGCTTGGTAAAATTGAATTTGGCGAGGAAATTGATTTTTACGACCCCAATGTGGAGAATCTTGTAGCAGTTGCAAGTTGCAAAGAACGTGAGGTTTACGGTGATGGTGAGCATAAAATTGTATTGATAGATTGTGGGGTTAAAAACAATATTATGCGTTGTTTAATTGACCGCGGTGCTACTGTTGTCCGTGTTCCGTGGGATTACGATTTTACAAACGAGGAATTTGATGGTGTATTTATTTCCAACGGACCGGGCGACCCTGCCATGTGTGATGTAACTGTTGATTATATAAAATCGACAATTAATAAGGAAATACCAATTATGGGAATTTGTTTAGGTAACCAACTTTTGGCACGTGCTGCCGGAGCCGAAACATACAAATTAAAATATGGTCACCGCAGCCACAACCAACCTGTTTTATTAGAAGGAACTAACAAATGTTACATTACTTCGCAGAATCATGGTTTTGCTGTACAAACCGAAACTTTACCTGAAGGTTGGGAGGCACTTTTCACCAACGTTAATGACGAAACTAACGAAGGAATTAAGCACAAAACCTTGCCATTCTTCTCAACACAGTTTCACCCGGAAGCATCGAGTGGTCCAACAGACACCGAATTTTTATTCGATGAGTTTATGAAAAATGTAATAGAAAATAAAAAATAAAGAAAGCCTCTCTCCCAACCTCTCTCCAAAGGAGAGAGGAGTGTTCCTCCCCTCCGGGGAGGTTAGGTGGGGCTTCTAATATAACAAATCATCATGATAGAAACACATATTAAAAAAGCGATAGTTCTTGGTTCGGGAGCCCTAAAAATTGGAGAGGCCGGTGAATTTGATTACTCAGGTTCGCAAGCACTAAAGGCACTGAAAGAAGAGGGTGTAGAAACCGTTCTTATCAACCCAAATATTGCTACCATTCAAACATCGGAGAATATTGCCGATAAAATATATTTCCTTCCGGTTACCCCACATTTTGTTGAGGAAGTA
>JAUVDE010000102.1 GCA_030595485.1 Draconibacterium sp. | reverse complement strand
TAACCAGCCAGCATTATTAACTTCCTTCGTAGTTGGTCCAGTTATTTAGGTGACTAATCCCCGATACGGTAATTTCTCTTGCCGAAAGAGTTATTTCATTTATCATTTCAGTATCTCGGGCAAAAGTTTCGTGGTAATACACACATCTGGCATCATTGAATTCAACCGTTTTAAAAACTCTTTCTCCTTCTTCTCCTGCAAATACAATCGAGCCGTTTTTATCCGATTGATGCGAAATCATCCACCATAAAATATCTGCATCATCCATGCTAATAAAGGATAGATTAATAATTCCTCCTTTCACCATTGATTTTGGTAATCCACGTTCATCAACATCCTGGGTAAAACTATAGCTGCATGATAGAAGAGGAATCCCTTCATTCCCGGTTTCATGGCCATCGATATATAGACGAGCAATTAAAATCATTTTTCTTTTAATTCAAATAAAATATTATTGCATTGAAAGGAAGTATTAAACCCTTTCAATGCATATTGTTTAAATTAAAAATACTTCAGTTTTTAAAATCGAAATATTTTATAGGGACTCATTTCCCTTTTATCTTTGCTCGGTTTGGTCAACAGGAACACCGTCAACAGTTACTTTCTGGCCTACCATCGTAAGGGCAATTTGTGAGCCATACTCAGTAATGTTTTCATTAAACGACTCCAGACAAACTTGGTTCAGTTCAATATCTCTCGACTTTGCATCCATTTCGTTTGTGCTTACTCTAAAAGTAACTTTCGATTTAATTTCGTGAGAAACCAACCATTTTATTAAACTGGTTACCGAGTCTTTATCGGGTTGCATAATTGAAAACGAAAAAGGAGTTACACTTACAGGACCAAAAGTAATTTGCTTCGCATTGCCCGAATTGTTTACCATTGCCTGCGACATATATCCATATCCTAAACCTCCATCTAATTCCAGCGGATTGGATATTCCATCAACTTCACATTTTATAACAGTTGCCATAATAATTAAATTTTAAATGATTAATAAGAATTTTACCTTGTATTATTGTTGGTCGTATGATGAGTCCCACTCAGTTCCGTCATCACCTTTTTGTCCATCCATTTTTATCATGAAATTTTTTGCCGGGAAATAAGGAGTCATATGTATATCCAGATAGATCCTGTCTTTTTGATTTGGATCCTGTTCAAAACGTTTAATAGTAAAATCTTCGATTAATTTACCCGGTCCGGCAATGCTATTCAAAAATTTACCAATCTGGCCTTTAAGCTCTTTTTGTGTTTGATAATCAAAGTTTTCAAATGCTCTGCGATTCAGAAAGTCCATTAAAACTTTTGTTACGTAATCGAATACGCGAACCACCGAATAGGTTTGTAAACCAAGATTGTCGCCATTAAAAAGTGTTTTGGCCGAAAATGCCATTACTTTGCCATATTCGTTTACCATGGGTACCAATCCCATTTTTTCGAGACTGGCAATTTCGCTTTTCTTGAGATCGAATTTTACACCATCAACTTCGTTTAAGCCACCATGTTTTTTACCGGCTGCTACCTGCGACATTAAAGTGTTGTATATCGTTCCGGCCAGCGCTCCCGAAGGAGGCACAAAAAGCTCTTCTTCCTCTCCCACCTCATCGAATTTATCACGGCCAACCAACCAGTTGCATGCCATCATAACATTTGATCGATACATATCGCCACCCGTTAAGTTTGCCATTTCAAACAAATCCATTACATCGTCTGGATTGTCCAAATCTTCGAAATCGGTAACTAGCATTACTTTATTTTCATGGGCTATTTTTGCCCATTTTTCCACCACTTTATTTGAGCCCAAATAGCCTGGAACATGCAAGATTCCATAGTTATCTCTTAAATCAAGTCTATCATAATTATTAACTAGTTCTTCCTGAACAGCATCTATAAAACGTGTATCATCCAAATCTTTGAGTTGTTCTGGATCAGCATTCATCACCGAAACATTTTTAAGTTTTGTGCTTTCAGTATTTTTAAAAAACAAGGCCATAGTTCTGTACGATTTTTCCAACTCTCGGGTTTCTTCTATTGCCTTTTTCATGTTTCCTTTAAACGTTTTGTCGGCAACAGTTATATTTTGGTCGGCTGCTTCAACCATCGACGAGATGCTTTCTGTCGAACTCAAAACAGCTGCCCATAATTGCAGGGTCTTTTTAAGTTTATCCCGATCGCCTTTATATGCCGATTCCGAAAGGAAAATTCGTTTTCGTGCCTTTCTTTCCGGATTCATATTTTCTACCCCGGAAAATGCCATTTCCAACAAATCGAACCCGCCATTTCCGGCAAGATTATCTAGTCCTGTTTTTAGTTGTTCTGCAGGATTTTCAACACCTTTTACATTTTCAATTACTTTTTCTTTGTATTGAGCAATATTTTGTGCGCTTTCTAATTCAGCCATAATTGTTATTTTTTTATGTTATTGAAATTGAATGATTAACTAATTATTTAGCCTCTTCCAGTTCTTTAATTAAAGCATACATAACTCCCAGAAGATCCTGTTTTGAGTCAGGATTATCTAAAGTTTTCTTTAATAGTTTATTGCTTTTTAGCTGCTTAATAATTTTCTGGTACTGCTCTTTTTCAATCGTCAGATCTTTTAAAAAATCGCTTTGAGCTGTTATACCTTTTACTCCGAAATCGGAAAGCCCCTGAAACGATAATTTTTCCTGTTTTCCTGCTCCTTCGCTATCCTCAAAATCAAGTTCAATTTTAGGTTTGTAGTGTTCAAAAACATCATCAATGGTTTGTAAGCCTCCAACAATGTTGGGTTTTATTGGTGCGTCGCCAGTAAGTTTTTCACATAGTAATGTCCTGTTTTGCGGTATTTCAGCAAATGCTTCACTGGCATCACCTTTTACTTCTGTTCCACCTATTCCATACTCTTGCATAATAAATATATTTTAAGTTAGTATTACTAAAATTGTCTATTTCAATTGTTCGATTTCTTCCCAAACAAGCTCATCACCTTCACCTAGTTTTAGGTTTAGTTTTGTGCCTTTTCCAATCTCTCCAGCTATTATTTTCTTTGAAAGAGGTCTCCTCAATTTGTTACGAATAACTCCAATCAATGGTCGTGCACCGTACTTGGGAGTAAAACCCGATTTTGCCAAAAATTCTTTGGCTTCCTGCTCAATGGTTAACTCAATTCCCTGAGCAGCTAATGATTTAAATAGGTTCTTTAAATGAATTTCAAATATTTTCACCACGTTCTCTTCACTAATTGGCGCGAATGGGATTATTTCGGTTAGCCTTCCCAAAAACTCTGGGCGGAAATGATTCTCCATTATTTCAGCCAATTTATTCGATGGCGGAACTTCACCGTTGTTAAACGAATCAATAATATAGGCGCTTCCAATATTCGACGTAAACAGAATAACTGCATTTGAGAAATCACCTTCTTTACCCAAACGGTCATGTAATTTTCCTTCATCGAGTATTTGTAAGAATATATCGAAAACCGATGTGTGTGCTTTCTCAATTTCGTCGAACAATACAATGGCATAAGGTTTTTGCCTGATTTTATTGACGAGTAAACCTCCTTCTTCGTAGCCAACATACCCCGGAGGTGCGCCGTAAAGTAAAGCTGCTGAGTGCTCTTCTTTAAATTCTGACATATCGAAACGAATGAGCGAAGTTTCGTCGTTAAATAGAAATTCGGCCAATGTTTTTGCCAACTCAGTTTTTCCGGTACCTGTTGGTCCAAGAAAGAAAAACGAACCAATTGGCTGCCCCGGCTTGCTTAACCCAGAGCGTGATTCGCGAATGGCTTCAGCTATACTCTTAATTCCATGGTCTTGCCCTACTACCCTCTTTTTAAGATGCGATTCTATATTTAACAAGCGCTCTTTTTCCTGCGTTTGAACCTTGCCAATCGGAACCCCGGTTTTGTGAGCCACTACCGCAGCTAAGTCCGATTTATCTATAGCCTCCGTTTTTTCTTTCGACAGATTTTCAAGATTATCTAATTCGTCATTTAATATCTCAACTATTTCTGTTGAATTTTCAACTTTAGTAGCATCCTTCTCATTATTCAATTTTATAAGCACAACAGGGCTTATTCTCTCTTTTATTTGCGAGTTAAACCACAACAGCTCCCTTTTTAGTTCTTCTTCCGAAAGCTTGTTTTCATTTTCAACCAAAGCTTGAAGTTCTGTTTTTAAACTCGAAACTTCATCACCCGTAGTATCTTGCATCATTTTAACAACTGCCAGTGTTCTATCGATTAAGTCAATGGCTGAGTCGGGTAAACTCCTTTCTTTTAAATACCGCTTTGAAAGGTTCACAGCTTCCTTCTGGTTCTCTTTACTAACTTTAATTTTATGGTGTTCTTCGTAAACCGGGATAACCTGCTCCAGCATACGCACACAAGTTTCAAAGCCTGGTTCTTCCAATTTAACTAATTCAAATTTGCGGTTAAAAGCTTCGTCACTTTCTATGGATTTGGTGTAATTATCTATCGAAGTTGTGCCAATTACTGTAAGGTTTCCTTTATCCAATTCAGGTTTCAGCAAATTAGCAGCGCCCGAAGCGCCAGCTTGCTTATCTAAAAGCATGTGAATTTCATCGATAAAAAGAATAGCTTTTTCGTACTGTTCTATTTCTTTTATAATATTCTTGAGGCGGTCTTCAACTTCGCCTTTGTACGATGCCCCGGCAATAAGAGCTCCAAAATCCAGTTCAAATATTTTTGTATCACTTAGGTTATCAGGGACTTTATTTGCAACTATATTTTGTGCAAAACCATGAACAAGTGCAGTTTTACCAACGCCCGGTTCGCCCATAATTATCACATTCGGTTTCGAACGTCGTCCAAGTATTTCCGACATCATACGAATTTCCTTATCGCGACCTACAACCGGATCCAATTTTCCTTGTTGTGCAAAACCAGTTAGCTCGCTACAATACTTTAATAAGGCATTTTGCTTTTTTGAACTAGTTTCATTGTTGTCATTTGGAGAAGTTTCACCTACAACGTTCTCAATATTCGTGTTTTCAATTACCTTATCCAGTAACTCTTGTTCTTTTAAATTGAAGGTTTTTAGTTGTTCATACGAAAAACCAACCCCGGGAATAGTAAGCGCAATTAGTAAGCACATCGGAGTTATTGTATCTTCCGAAATCTTCAGACGCACATTGTCGGCCTCATTAAAAACCGACTTAACATCAATATCGGCAGCTGGTTGTTCAACAACTTTACTTGCTTTAGCATACATTTCTATTCTAACTTCGGCCCACTCTTCCAT
Organism: Draconibacterium sp.; assembly: GCA_030595485.1. GTDB lineage: Bacteria > Bacteroidota > Bacteroidia > Bacteroidales > Prolixibacteraceae > Draconibacterium. Next base: position 4,283 of record JAUVDE010000102.1, on the reverse strand, counting down.
ATAGTAAAAATCTTTACCCATATTTTCAAGTACCAACGACAAGCCAATGTCTTTATGAAGCAAAGCTTTTAGAAGATGTGCCGGAGAAAATTCAGAATTCATAAACTCTTTGGCAATCGATTGAGAAATGTTTATTGCCTGTTTTACCTTATCCGATAGAATAAAATCCATAAACAGATGTTTAAGTAGTTTGCTGTTGAGTCCAGTTCTTTTGTAGGTAGCCGCCTAATTTGAAATAACAGGAGCTAAAAATTACAAAACCAATAAATACTTTTAATAAGAGTAACGCTATAAAGTAAAAGAAGACACTTCAATTAAGAAGTTAAGATCGTGAGCTTTCATATACAATTTACATCATTATTAACTAATAGTCAATAGCTTAAAACACATGATTCTGCTTCAATAATAAACTTATTGTTTAATTGTCATAATAAATAAATGGTCTTTGAAACAAGTCAACAAACATACACCTAGGAGAAATGACAGGGCATTTGCTGCACGAACAAAACTTAGAAATATGAAGAAATAATTATCAAATTTTACATATAAATGTTAAATAGAAAAAATATAATAAGGATAATAATTATTTCGTTGAGCAAAAAAATGCTCCAAAACCAGTAGGCTTTAGAGCGTTCAAAAAATGAAATATATAGAATCTATTCTTCCACAAAATACCTCAATTGATCGAGCATTATAGGGACATCTGCTTTGTTTACTCCCTGCTCAATTAAATGGTGCAAGTCCTCTTCGAATACTTGAAAAAATTCCGATTCGGTAAACTCGGTTTGTGTTATTGATTTTTTATAAAAATCAAGTGCCTCTTTCCGATTACCCAAACTCCACTGAACATGTCCCATATTCATTAAATCGTGTTTGTTGGGTTCGTCATCAATTAGATTCTTAAAATACTTCTCGGCTTGCTCATTTTTACCTGAAACGAATGAACACCAAGCAATTGGCTTCCACACCTTTTTATTCCCAGGAGCTAAATATTCTACTTTATAATAACACTTCAACGCTTCTTCAAACTTTTGCAGCTCCAACAAACAATGACCAATATTCAGTTGAATATTGAGGTTTTCCTCATCCAACTTTTCTGCCTCCCGGTAATATTCTAAAGCTTTCTCAGGCTGTTTAAGATTCCTGTAACAAAGAGCAATCTTATTGAAGTTCCATTTTCGGTTTATATCAAATAATTCAGCCTTTTTATATTCACCCAAAGCTTTATTAAAGTCGCCTTGTTTCTGATAACAAAATCCCAATTTCTGATAAAATTCCCCACTCTTTTCAATACTTAGCAAATAATTAAAAACTTCGGCAGCCTCTTCAAAATAGTTTTTCGAGAAATAATATTCCGCTACATTTCTCATGGCCTTTTCATCTTCCTTTAAAATTGCACCTAAAGTTTGTTTATTATGAAAATCGAAACGCCAATCAAAAATATCCTCAAAGTCGTCTTTTCGGGGATGCAATTTGTAAAAACGGTATAAATCCTGAATAAACTGATTGGAAATATATCCGGCTTTTTTACCAGGATCAGTTATTTCCTCATCTTTTTGAAGTTCTTCGAATTGAGCCATTTCAGCTTTCATTCCTTCGGCCATAAATTCACGGTTTTCTGCCGGCAAGTTCTGTAGGCTAAAACAAAATGAATATTTATCAGAGTTACACAAAATCGGAGCATGATCAATGGCATCAATAAAACGAGTGTTTACATCGTTTGACTTATCAATGGTCTGTGCAATTTCAGGGTTATTTGCAAAAAATGGCATAAACCAATTTGAAAATTCACTAAAAAACGGGAACATTTTTAGCATCGAAAAAGAGCTCATAAAAACATCGGCACCTTCCATTTGCATCTCCGAAAACTCTTCCATTTTATTCATTAAACCCGGCGAATCTTCAAATATTTTCTCCCATTCCGGATTTTTATCTTCACCTAAACTATCATCCATTAAACTATCCAAATTGATTTTGTCTTTCAGGTTCGGACTAATTTTTATCATTTCCGGCATTATTTCATCCGTAATTTTTTTCTGAATCTTTTCGGTTTCCTTACTTCCAATAAACTGAACAATTACTTGCTCCGTGTTTTTCTTAAAATCTGTGTTTTCATTAAGAATTTTCAAACGAGCAGTTATTGATGGGTAAAAGTACAGACGTGCGTCGTATTTATAAAAACCAATAAGCAACCCTACTATAGCACGCTGATTTATCTCCGGTTGCGGTAAATCATAGGCATCAAAAAGTAAGGTAAATTTCGATTCGTCGAAGTATCGTTGAAGACTTAAAATAAGAGCTGCAATAAGAAATGATTTATATGAATCGGAAATCAGTTCGCTCTTTAAAAATACTTTTACCAAATTTACTTCAGCAACACTCAATTCGTTTTTAAACCACAAATAATAGAATAAGGAAACCACCTTTTGTTGATGAGAGCTAGCATCCATTCGTTGCGACGATTGCTGCACATCAACATCATCAACCAAAGAAACCAATTCTTCCTGCAAATAGAAATCCTCAATCTCTTGAAGCAATGTTTCTAAATTTTCCGAATTATTTGAAAATCCACGTTTTTTCTCGTATTCAAGTGAAGGTGACGCTTTTAATCGAAGTTCACCGTTGATTTTATCGGCCAATTCAAAAACAGAAATAATAAGTTTCTGATACACCTTTCGTCGTTCAGGATCCTGTGCGCCATCAACTGTATATTGCAACATGTAATGGTAAGTTTGCTCCAGGTTTCGCCATTCGTCGGTGTAAAGTACCAAACCACTGTCGGCAATTAAATTTTTTAATTGATCGAAGGCTGGCTTTAGTTTTCTTTCTACCAGACTTTGGCAAATAGCATCGTATTTTAATTTGAGTTCATTGTCATTCATAGCTATACAAATTTACTTGAATGACAACAAATAGTCAAAAAGCTTTCCAATAATTATTTTCGGCTGATTTGGCTGAAATGGCACAAACGTCTATGACAAAGTTGCCTTTATTCTTTCTCCTTTATACCGAATTTTGGATCAATTTTAACAAATGGAAGCAACAAAAATATTGGAATTGTACAAATTAGTACCCATACGAAGAAACTCTGATAACCTATTATTTCCTGTAACCAACCGCTTATCATCCCCGGAATCATCATTCCCAAAGCCATAAAACCGGTGGCAATAGCATAATGAGCTGTTTTATGTTTTCCCTGAGAAATATAAATCATATAAAGCATAAAGGCGGTAAAACCAAAACCATAGCCAAACTGTTCAATCACAACTGCTAAACCAACATACCATAACGATTCGGGTGTATAAATGGCCAAATACAAGTAACTAAAATTGGGAAGATTTATGGCCAACACCATCCACCAAACCCAGTATTTTAATCCATTTCGCGATGCAACAACTCCACCAAGTATTCCTCCAATTGTTAAGGCAATCATTCCAACTGTTCCATAAATCAATCCGTAATCTCCGGTTGTTAAACCAAGCCCGCCTGCTTCTTTGGCATCCAATAGAAAAGGAGCGGCTAACTTTACAAGTTGCGATTCGCCCAAACGATAAAGCAGAATAAAAAGTATGGCAATACCAATTTGTTTCTTTTTGAAAAAGCTGACGAAGGTTTCTAAAAACTCGCTCATTACACTTTTCCCTTTGGTTTTGTTCGACACATCGGCAACCGGACGCGGCAAAACAAAACGATGATAAATAAAAAACAATACAAACATTGCAGCTGTAATAACAAACAGCACCGACCATGCAAAAGTTATATTTCCGGAGCGACCAACAAAAGAGGCCTGACTTGGTTTTGCGAGTTTCGAATCTAATTGAACGATAGCAAAAGCAGGTTTATCCCAGTTTTCAGAATTAAACTCAAAACGATACTCCCGAATTAATTGTATGCTTTTATCTCCCTTATTGCGTCCAAAATTTAAAACCAGTGTCTGGTCTTCGTCAGGTATTTTAGACAATTGAATGGGTAAAATTGCAAAATTACCCACCTTATCTCCAAATTCAATTTCTTCTTTTGTAAATATTCTTTTTAAGAAATGCTCAAGAGGAATAACAATGTTTTGTTGCCACCAAGTTAAATCCTTATCCGATTTTATTACCTCATCAGCTGGATAAAAATTGTTTTGTACATTCCAGTCATTTACCAAATTAAAAAGAGAGTCTGCGCTTGATTTAGCCACAGTTCTTATTGGGATTGTTAAATCGTTTTGTGAAACGAAATAAATCTCGCCCTCATGATTTAGACTTTTAAACTCATTCGGATTAAACTGGATTTCTGCA
>JAUVDE010000317.1 GCA_030595485.1 Draconibacterium sp. | reverse complement strand
TGTATTTATTTATCCTGTTTCAGGTCACTGGAAATGGGGCGGTGGTTGGCTAGATCAACTAGGATTCTTAGATTTTGCAGGTTCAACACTTGTTCACTCAGTTGGAGCATGGGTAGGTTTAGCCGGAGCAATTGTTTTAGGGCCACGTGTTGGGAAATACGTTAAAGGAAAAGCAAAAGCGATTCCGGGTCACAACCTTACAATTGGTGCTCTTGGTGTATTTATCTTATGGTTCGGTTGGTTTGGTTTTAACGCAGGATCTCAGTTAGGTGCTGCTGGAAATGACAATACAATTGCGATTGGACACATTGTAATGACCACTAACCTGGCAGCAGCCGGTGGTGCCATGGCAGCATTGTTTGTTTCGTGGATGCGATACAAAAGACCAGCTTTATCGTTAGCATTAAACGGTGCACTTGCCGGATTGGTAGCAATTACTGCAGGTTGTGATATCGTTAGCCCTGGAGGCGCACTAATTATTGGTTTAATTGCTGGAACAATTCTAGTGTTCAGTGTTGAGATTATCGATCAGAAATTAAAAATTGACGACCCGGTTGGTGCCATTTCAGTACACGGCGTAAATGGTGCTTTTGGAACATTGGCCGTAGGTTTGTTTGCCACCGAAGGCGGGTTATTCTACGGAGGTGGAGCCAGCCTGTTATTAGCTCAGTTAATTGGTGTAGTGGCCATATTTGTTTGGGCATTTGGACTTGGATTTATATTATTTAAAACAATAAAAGCCACCATAGGATTGCGCGTATCTAAGCGCATTGAAGAAGAAGGACTCGATATCTATGAGCATGGTGAGAGTGCCTATAATTAATCTTCTTTAGGTTTTAAGTCTGTAGCTGTCTGTTATGGCCCCGTCGTTAGGCGGGGCCTATGCTCAGCAAACTGCAATACTAAAAATGATTAACTTTTTAATACAATATATTTTTACTGAACTTGGATAGTTTCCAAGTCATATTAAGGTCAAGGGTAGTTAGTTTAGTTAGATTAGAAGAATCGAAGACCGGTCTCAATTTTGAGGCTGGTCTTTTGTTGAAAAAATAAACGCTTATTTCTCTCAGAAAATGAATCGATTAACTATTTTCGCTGACTCAAAAATTTGAATGTTATGATGCAAACTTGGTTCGAAAGCAAAGTGAAATATATGAAGACTTCCGAGAGTGGAAGTGAGACAATGGTAACCGAGAACTTTTTATTAGATGCTGTTTCGTATACTGATGCGGAAACGAGAATAATTCGTCAAATGCAGCAGATAGTAAAAGGGGGAGAATTTTCGGTTGTAGATATTAAAAAATCGCGAATTGCCGAGGTGTTTCCATACGAAGCTGGTGAGTGGTGGTTTAAAGCAACTATTAATTTGGTTACTGTTGACGAAGAAGCCGGTAAAGAAAAAAAGATAAAAGCGCAGTACCTAATTATGGCTGATGATATTAAAGAAGCGCTTGATCGTTTGGACGAAAGTCTGGAGTATTTGGTTATTCCTTTTGTTACTTCAGCTTTAGCAGTAAGTACAATTGTCGATGTTTTTCCTTACGATCCATCCGAAGCTCAGATACCTGAAGGTTATGTGCCTGTTGAAAAAGAAGAAGCGAATCCTATTTTTACCGAAGGTGTAAATCCTTTTGAGGATGCAAGCGATGAGCCAAAAGCAGCCGATGAGAATGCTGTAGAAGAAGCCTCTGCCGAAGAAGATAGTTCGGAAGAAGCAGAGCCTGAGCAATAAAATATTAGAAAATGTGTGCTGGAGATGGTGAAACTGCCGGCAATTATAAACATTTGGTTTTCTTCACAATATAAAACAGGCTGTTCCAACTATTGGAGCAGCCTGTTTTTGTATTCTAAGTTATTTGGATTTTTAGTTTCTTATAGGTTTACCATTACTTTGTAATAGCTGAATTTGCAGCGCATTTTAGGGTCAAACTGGTAATAGGCGATGGCAATGCGGCAAATATCCTGAGTGGTTTCGTAAATCTGAGCCACTTCATTTTTCCCATAATTGTTAATCTTGGCTTCGCTTTCAAGGGCCACAAAACAATCTTCAAATTTGCTTACTTTATTTGCACAGGCAAGAATTTTGTCGAACCAGCTGTCAAGTGTTCCTTTTTCGGTTACTTTTTGGCGGGTAGCTTCATCCAGGTTGCTGGCAAAGGTTTTTAAAAATTTGAAAAGGCTGATATGATCGCCATTTTTTGCATCGCTGAAGTAATCGGTATAACCCATTTTTGAGAAAAAGTCTCTCAAGAATTCTTTGTCTTTTTTAAAGTCTACTTTCATCGAGGCACGTAATACTTTTAGGTGTTGCAAACCTTCAACCATTATTTTATGCCATTCGCGATATCTTTCGTCTTCTAAAACATCGAGACTATCAGCATAGTGTTTTTCAATGGTGTCCTCAATCCACACGTTTAATGATGTTGCGTATTCCGGATCCCATTCTTTGCGAAGAATAGATAGCTCGTAAATGTTTTCTTTAAAAGTTTTAGCGATTTGTTGACATGCTAAAATAGTTGCAGTACTAGTGGGACAAGCAATTAGAGTTTCCATAAAGCAGTATTTTTGAAGTTAGAAGATATATCAAATCTACGAACAAAACCTCAAAAATGCCTAATTGCAACACTGTAATTTTCAATGTTCTACAGTTATGTTTTTAAGCTATGTTAAATAAGTATGTTATAGAATATGACTGCAAAACACATTAGGTCTTGCAACCTTATTTAATAAAATGCGTTAGCAGTTTTTATTTAAGGGAAATGAGATTCTTATTTGTGGCGTTTTTTAAGCTCGCGAACAATATCTTCAATACGATATCCTTTGTGAGCAAGTAAAACAATAAGGTGATAAAGTAAATCTCCGGCTTCGTAAATAAAGTTCTCGTCGTCGTTTGCCATTGCTCCAATAATGGTTTCAACGGCTTCCTCTCCAACTTTCTGGGTAATTGTGCGCGTACCTCTTTCAAACAATGAAGTTGTGTACGAACCTTCCGGCATTTCTGCTTTACGTTTATCAATGAAATCTTGCAGGTAAGTTAAAAACTGAATTTCGCTTCCGGTATTTTTTTCTTCAAAACAAGTGTCGGTTCCTTTGTGGCAAACCGGTCCAACCGGATTAACTTTAATTAAAAGCGTATCGTCGTCGCAATCAATTGCCATTGATACTACATTCAAGAAATTTCCCGATTCTTCACCTTTTGTCCAAAGACGATTTTTTGTGCGGCTAAAAAATGTAACCCTACCAATTTCTTGAGTTTTGGCTAATGCTTCATCGTTCATAAAACCAAGCATAAGCACATTTTGAGTCTCAGCATCCTGAATAATTACAGGTACTAATCCATCCATTTTCTTAAAGTCAACCTGGGAAATATCTTTTAGCGTTTTCATTGTCTGTCGTATTTGTTGCAAAGTTAAAAATTGATTGGCTACCGAATCACAATTCCCTTGTCTCTTAAGTATTTCTTAAGAACAGGAATTGGAATTTCGTTGTAATGAAAAATACTGGCTGCCAAACCAGCATCGGCTTTACCTTTAGTGAATACATCAACAAAGTGCTCTTCGGCGCCAGCACCACCACTTGCAATAATCGGAATTTTAAGCATATCAGCCATTTTTGCCAGTTCCTTGTTTGCAAATCCGTTTTTGGTGCCATCGTGATTCATCGAAGTGAATAGTATTTCACCAGCTCCGCGGTCTTCAGCTTCTTTAGCCCACGAAAAAAGTTCTTTGTCAGTCGGAATTCGTCCGCCATTAACGGTAACTGTCCAATGCTCGTTTTCATCGGCACGTGCATCAATGGCGGTTACAACAAACTGGCTGCCGAAATTCATCGCCAAATCATTAATTAGTTGTGGGTTTCGCACTGCCGACGAGTTAATCGAGATTTTATCGGCACCAGCTGCCAGTAGTTTTTCGGCATCGCCAATCTCACTAATTCCACCGCCAACGGTAAACGGAATATTAATATGTGCTGCAATACGTTTAACCAGTTCAACAAAAGTTTTTCGTCCTTCGTGAGTGGCTGTAATATCTAAGAAACAAAGTTCGTCGGCACCTTCAGTAGCATATTTTGCGCCAAGTTCAACCGGGTCGCCAACTTCTTTAATGTCAACAAAGTTTATTCCTTTAACGGTTTGTCCGTTGCGGATATCAAGGCATGGTATTATTCGTTTTGCAAGCATAGATAAGCCCCTTCCCAGCCTTCCCCTAAAGGGAAGGAGTTAGTTTATGAATATATTTGTAATCTTATTTCCAAATTAAAAATACAGCTCCGTTTCTTATTCTCCCCCTTTGGGGGAGTTGGAGGGGGCTGTTATAAAACTCTCAATCTGCTTCAAAGATATTCGATTTTCATAAATGGCCTTTCCTGTTATTACTCCCGGAACTCCCATTTCATCTAATTTTAATATTTCATCCATTGTGGCAATTCCTCCGCTGGC
>JAUVDE010000327.1 GCA_030595485.1 Draconibacterium sp. | reverse complement strand
TATTTAGCACATGTCTAAATAGTAATATATGTTTACATCTTATTAAGAACTCATTAACAATTGATTCGCTCAAAATCTGACTATAACACATACGTTCAATTCAAGTAATTTTGAATGAAAGACGACTTCTACGAGTTTTTTAGATTACGAACCACTGCATCGAGGTAAGCCGTTAGCGGATATAGTTTTTCGTCGTACCAAAGCGAGGCAAAATATAACCCGATCGGAGCAGATTTTAATCCGTTCTTTTTAAAGTAAACATCCAGCCAACTAAAACCCTTATTGCGTTGAATTTCGAATTCACTTTTTTGTAAAGCACAAATGGTAAGTGCAGTTTCTTCAATACTTCCAGTAATGTTTTTATCGCCGCCCCAACTTCCATCACTATTTTGAACATCGAGCAAAAACTTTTCTCCAGAATGAACAAGCAATTGAATCTTCTCAATTAAATCGGCATCATTATTCAAACAAGGTAAAGCATCGTTTAAATAAGTTAAAACACGCGCTGTTCCATAAACAGGATTTACGTGATTTGAAGTATGCTGATTTCCAAACCAAAGTGGCAACCACGAACCATTTTTTTGCTGATGTTTTTGCAAATACAAAAGCGATTTCACCAATGACTTTTTAAAGCCATTCTTTTGTGAAACAGAAAGCTCGTTTTTATAATTATGCAGAATACTAGTAATAGCCAGAAAACAATGTCCGGTTAAATCGGCACAACTTTGGTCGAAAGGCAATTTGCCCCAGCCACGTGAGAAAGTTGGAAAACCACCATCGGAGTTTTGCAATTTTAGCAGCCATTCTCCACCTACTAAAACTTCATCGGTAACGGTGTGATGTGGTGTTAATTTTAGTAAAGCTAAAATTGCACCGGGAGTGTCGTCGCCATCAGGTACCGAACCTGAGAAATTAGTCCAGCCCCAACCACCCGGCGAGGTTCCATTAAAAAAATGAACCGTTTTATTTTGAACCGATTTCAAATGCTCAATCAACTGTTCCTGCTGAGCCAGATTCAACACCTCATCTTTTCTACCGCTAAGTGCTTTTATACTTAAAGTGGTCACCCAAGTTGAAAGGTCAACATCAATTGCCCAACCGCCATCAGAACGTTGGGTACGTTTTAAAAATGCGATGCCTTTTTTAACAACATCCATTTCTGCGTAGCCGGCATTTATTAAACTCAAGGAAACAAATGCGGTTAGCGGAATTGCCTCTAAAAAACCACCACTTTCAGGCAGCGTTTTTTGCAAAATTTTTAGTGCTTTTTTCTCGGCACCTTTTCTTATCCAGCGTGCAAAACTACCCGACTTTTTCTTTTTGAAAATTACAATTCCAACAGCAATTAAAGCCGGAATGGCGTAACTCACCACACTTAAATTCAGCAGTCGGTAAAACTTTTTCGGAAGCAAAGCCAGTTCAAAAGGAAGCTGCGGAATTTTTCGGAAACCATCTTTTTCAGGAATACCACACAAAGCGCACATTGTTAAAATGGGTACCGAAAAAGTATAGTCGGATTTGTAATGTACCAAAATTGCATCAGCTACTTTATCCGAATTTATATTTATATTATTTTGCTGAAGAAAGACTGCTATTTGGATTTGAAGTTCTCTAAGCGAATCATCTTGTTTTGAATACAAATTTAAAGCCGCATAAACCAAAAGCGAAGTTGAAATATTCCCCGGACTTTCGGGTGTGTCGCCAAAACTTCCATCGGAATTGATGTTATTTTTAAGCCAGTCTAAACCCCGATGAATTTCGTTTCTGTTCACTTCCTGATTGTAAAAATGAAGTGCAGCTACGGCAACAGCAACTCCCAAGGCACTCGACGATAACCTGCCTGTCCAAAACCCATCATCGTTGAGTTCGGAAACCAGAATATCGCTTAGTTGCTTAAACCGTATTTCTAATTTATCCCTCATCTTTCAACAACGCTCCTAAAGCTAACAATCCGTAAAATGTATATTCTAAATCTTTGGTTTGGTCTCCATCACCCGACAAAAAGGCCCCTTCAAAATAATTGGCTCCAACAAAATCTAAACACCCCGGTTTTATCATTCTCAAGTCAGCACCAATTTCATTTAATACAAAAAGTGCAACTCCACTTGATAAAGCATCGCTGGTTTCAATAGTTTCAAATGCTCGAAAACCACCATAATCACTTGTAAATTCAAGAAGTTGTTTTTGCATTTTAAGCACATTCAAACCAACCATTCGTCGGGCATAAACCAAGGCAGCCGTTAAACTACACGGAATATTTCCCTTTGGTTTATAAAAGAACAGCCAAATTCGGGCAAAGAAATAATACAGGTTTTTGTTTTTTCCGGTGGCATCAATTACAAGCGAAATCAGAAAAAACTGATACGACAATTCAATCAGTCTTCCCTTTTTTAGAACAGTTCTTATAATAGAAAAAAGGCCTTTCTTTTTTGAGTTCGAATCCAGTTCTGATTTCATTAACAGCAAAGCCAAATCTTCCACCGAACTTGTTGTGTTTCTTTCTGATTGTTCAGAAATATATTTTTTTAAATTTGTTTGAAGTTCGTTATCATCAGTTGCTAGACTCAGCCAAAGACCGAACAAAGAATAATACAAATCAGGAGTTCCGGCGCGGTCTACAAAACCACCATTTTTGTGTTGTTGACTTTTTATAAATCCGGTAATTTCGTTTTGCACGGGCTCGTCCAAAGCTAAAAAGCCGGCACGAACATTTTGCACCAGTAGTTTGTAAACAGGGATATTTTCTCCCTTACTCATTTGCAGCAATAGGTTTGAAAATCTTCCCTAAAATACCATACAAACTAAGGCGGAGTTTTTTATTCTGAAGTTTGTCCAATTCGGCATAACATTTTAGCACATAATCATCTAAAGTTTCTTGTGCCTTTTTGTCCAATTCATTTTCAAGCACTACTTTTCGGAAAGTAACAACATCATTCATATTTTGCCCCGAGAACTGACCATTTAATAGTGCAATCAGGAATGGGAAATCTGCAATTTTCTCAGCAGTATTTTGCTCCCTAAATTCATTTAAATCATCACGGATTTGGTACGAAATTCCCATCAAATCGGAAAATTTATTCAGAATTTGAAGTTCCGAATCATCGGCTTCTCCCAAAATAGCCCCCAGCAAAATAGCCACTTTAATGGCTTCGCCGGTTTTATTTTTAAAAATCTGCAAAGTGGCTTCAACATCGGGCTTGTTTTGTCCCGAGTTAAAAAGAATATCGGCACCCTGACCTTGTGTAAGTTTTAAGTGCGAATCGGAAACTTGTCGCAAACCCTTTGCCATTAACTCTCCTTTAACCGGAAGTTCGGACAATAAACGATAGCCTTTTCCGATTAAAAAATCGCCGGCATTAATAGCTTGTGGAATTCCATATTTTATATGCGCCGTTTCGGTTTCATAACGTAAATCGGCATCGTCTTCAATATCATCGTGAATAAGTGAAGCCTTATGAAAACACTCGATAATCAGCGAAAGTGGGTAAAGAATTTCATCTTTCACCGAACTTGAATAAGCCTGATAAGCTAAAGCCGCGATTAACGGTCTGATTCGTTGTCCGCCAATTTGCAAATATTCTTTTGCCAACTTTTCGGTATCATCTTTTGCGGGGAAATATTTTTCAATTTTACCATTGGCAAAAAAATCATCAATTTTCACTTTTAAACCCGAAGTTGAAATAGGTTGATACACCGGATTTTCATCAAAAGCCTTTATTTCATCTGTCAACCATTTCATATCTATCTTCGTATTCTCGCAGCCATCGTACATTAATGGCAAACCAATAACTGGCACTGCAGCATTAGAAACCGGCTCGAACGAACGTTGTAAAACCGGCATGCAACTTACACCAATTACTGCATCAATGGAGCCCTCTTCAACCAAACCAATGGCAACTGTTGTTCCTTCGGCAACTAAAGTAGCATAGCCTAAATTCTCGGCTTCAATTAAAATATCATCTATCGGACAAGCTTTACAACCAGCACAATTTAAACCCAATGCATCAAATTGTCCTTTACAACTTGAGTTGTCTTTTAAACACTGTGGCAACAACAACAAACGTCGGTTAAATGGCGTTGCTTCAACCGTTTTACGCCAGCTTTCGTTCCCCAGCAAAACAATTGTAAAATCTATATATTCATCCGAAATATCCAGTTTTTTCAGCAAGTCGATTGCCAGCTGTTCCATACGCTCAAAAGATGCCGGCGGAAGTAAATTTACCTCGCGCGCAAGTAATCGTGTTTCTTTACGAAGCTTGTTTCGTAAAAACGATTCCTTTGGAACTTTTAATATGCGTTTCGACTTATTCATAGTTTTTTATACCATTAAAAGATATTAACCGT
>JAUVDE010000209.1 GCA_030595485.1 Draconibacterium sp. | reverse complement strand
CGGTGGTTTCCAAGCGCTTCATCCCAGGGAGTTTCGGGTGTTGAATAAATCTGTTTGTCTTGAGCACTGCAGCCCATAAAAACAACCGATAAGAAAAACAAAACTTGCTTCATTATACTTTTCATTTTAATCTTTTACTTGAGTTAAAACCAGTTCTTCCTTTTGTTGCGTTTCAATCATTAGTACTTCTCCTGATAGAATTTGTTTTTCAGCAAAATTACTTCTCACTTCAACCTTCTTCCCCGGCCAGGGATTAAAAAATTTACAGTTTTTTCCTTGCTCGCTAACAATTTCAATTTCAGAAATATTTCCGTTCTTAATTTCACTTGAAACCAAGAAAGCTCCCTGTGCCCGTAATTGATAAAACGAGGCGTCTTCTTCATGTGGCCACACCGGAAAAACGCGTAAAATACCTCCGTGCCCCATGCACATCATTTTATTAATTGTATTGGGTACCGTACTCATATTTTCAATTCCGTGCGGATTATTTAACTGAAAACCATTGGGGTAAGTATTTTTAACATATTTGTTTAGTTGAGTTAAAATCTCATTGCCATTGTACCCCACTCGTACCGCTGCCGGGAAGAAACTATTTGACCCGTTAAAGTCAATCCATCGCTGCATAACATCAATGGTATTATGGGCAATTTTCAGTAATTCAGGATTGCTGTTTAAACCAACCTGTCCACCGGGATATATATGTTGAATACCCAGCGTATTGTCATTCCACCACGCCGTTCCTTTTTCAGTATACCTAAAAACCTTTTTCCCTTTTTTCGATTGATACGAATAGTCGGACAAATGACTTAAAATATGCTTCCGCTTTTCTAACTTGTCAGCATCCAAACCTAATTCAGCACTCATATCAATAGCAGTTTGAATAGCCAGCCGCACCAAACCCAAAGAAAGAATCGGATTTACTGTTCCAACAGTTCCTTCATGAATTGCATCGTCATAGATAACATATCTCCCGTTTTCGTAGGTGAGGTATTCTTCCCAAAAAGTGGCAACGCCTTTTACAAAAGGATAATACATCGCAGTATACCGGGCATCGTAAGTTGAATAAAAATGATTTGCCATATTCACAAGGGCATAAGACGAATTACTTTTCTGCCCATAAAACAAACCCTGGTCTTCCACATTTCCTTCCTCAATCCAATTCTTCCGATGTTTTTCCATTAATTCATTTCTACGGGTACTCTCTATTCCCAAAGGCCCGGCACCAACAGGAAGCATAATACCATTTTCTATACCACAAACTTTTTTCGAATAGTATTCTCCCCTCTCCTGCTGCGCCAACATTGAATTAATACAAGGAAGCACAAGTTCGGGATGATTGGATGAACAAAGCCCGTAATAGGGTGCAAAATGGTTGTAGTTCAAATGATAATCGCCATTCCAATGCGGACGTTCTTTGGTAATCCAAGAGCCAAAAATTGAAGGTGGAAAATCCAAATCGCGCGTACAACTTGCCATGGTATAGTTCGACAAATAATATTGTTTTTCAATCTCCTTATCCGGAATTTCAACCCATGATTTTCCCCAAAATTCAGCCCACCATTGTTCGTGTTTCCCCTCAATGCCTTTTACATCTTCCTTCGAAATATTTTTAACTCCGTCAATTACCGTTTGCAAACAATCGTCGCTTTTGAAATTGCTCGAAAAAGCAATTATAATGGTTATGGGACTACCTTCTTTAAGTACAAATTTATTTGAATCGGAACCAACAATTGTTAGTCCCGCGGCTGCTTTACTTTTAATATCAACATCCTCTTCGAATGCACGCGAAATATAGGCTATCCCATCATCGGTAATTCTGCTTTTTGAGATTGCAGGAAATACTTCGTCGAAAGGTGGATTGTCTATTAATTCATCCGTACTGGGCAACTCAAGATTTACCTTACCCAGAAACTCACCCTCTCCCGAAAGAGAAATTTCGATTACCATAAAATCTTCATGAGCAAAAACAAATGATTTAAAATTCACCTCATTATCATTCTGCGAAAAAGTGGAGTAAGTTTTTGCTTCATAAAGGTTTTGCTCTACCTTATAAGCCGCCTCTTTTAATACAGGAATCTCAATTTCTATCTTTCCAAGTACGGCAGGAAACGATTGATTAAAGGCAGATTTAAGTCTCCAAAAATCATTTCGGGCCAAATAATAAACCTGTTTTTCAGGAGCTCCGGAAATAGCAACACCAGTGAAACCATTCCCCATTAAAGGTGCATCGACAGAATGTGCCACAGGAATTTTCGAAGGGGGCTGATTGAAAACAATTCGGTGTTTTTCTATAATCGTTTTTGCCCTGTTTTCTGAATCCGAACTCCAAGATAAAAGTGGCAGAATAATAGCAGCAATTAAAAATATGACTGGAATTCGTAATTTATTCATGTCTGTTTTTTTTGAACAGTTAAGTCTTAAAAAGTTCATAATGTGCTTTCATTTCACAAGCACATTCTCTGAGTATTTTACTGAAACCTTTTCTTTGCAACCGGAAATTGTATTATTTAAAACTTTTACATTTCCAGCTCCTTGAATTGAGATTCCCACCTTTGCATTGTCACCCTCAATTGTATTCTGTTCTATTAGGATGTTTTTATGAATGCCGGGAATTGTATTGTTTGCTGCTTTTACGTTTATTGCTATTCCACAAGCTCCGTCGTTTGTTCCATCGCCACGACCACAACCTGTAATTTTATTTTTCCGGATAGTTACATTGTGTGAACCAGCCCCTTCGTGCCAATCGCCTTCTGCACCTATATGAATTGCTGTTCCGGTTCCGCCATAAAAGGTATTATTTTCGATTAAAACATTGCGGGTTTTTACCAAAACTGCGCGTGCCAAATGACTACCAACTTTGCAGTTTACAAACTCTAAACTTGGCATTCGGGTAACATCAATCAAATAATAATCCTTAATATTCCCGGGAATAGAGCCGCTTAAAGTTACATCGCTTTTCCATTGTTTTGGGAAAGTATCGACTTTCAAAACTGTTAAAGAATTTACCACTTCCAGCGTGCTTCGTTTCACAACTTCAATGGTATTCCCAACATCTGGGAAGTCTAGGACACAAGCATGGGTGCAATGTTCTCTGTTTAGCCGCATTTCATAACGGTTGTCACCAAAATCTTTGGTAATTGAATGATAATATCCGTGTACATTTGTGGCATCGTCGCCCTGCCCTCGAAATTCACAACTGTCAAAGCGAATTGTTCCGGTACACGATGTAAAATGTGTTGCATCGGTATTGGTAGACTGGTATTTCCCTTCAGCAGGAATAATTTTTAAACCGTTCATTAAGACATTGTGCGAGCGGTGTCCAACAATTCCCATCCCGGGTTGAGAGTGGATGGTAACATTTTTAAGAGTAGTGTTTTTTGCTTCGTTGATTAAAATTGCCGGACGGAAATGAAAAGTGTGGTTCATTAAAGCAATCGTCCCTAACATTTTGGGTTTTGTTTTGGTGTAAATACGAATGGTATTTTCATCCAATTTTTTAGTTTTGAATGGGTGGTAACGTGAATTTCCAAGCAATCGGTTTTTCGGTACATCCCAAAACATTATGCGAGTAATCAGCATTTTATCGTTTAACCATCGATTGTCGTTTAACTCAATATCCATAAATCTTTTTTCAACTTGCACAACTTTTCCTTCGCTATGCGGAATGGTTTTATAGTCAATCGATAGTCCTTCAATAGTAATGTTTTCGCAATCCTCCAATGAAACCGGCTCCATCCAACCGTGGCACATTATAGTTGCGCCTTCCGCTTTAACTGTAACATTTTTTAAGCCGTTAAAAT
Source organism: Draconibacterium sp. (assembly GCA_030595485.1). Lineage (GTDB taxonomy): Bacteria > Bacteroidota > Bacteroidia > Bacteroidales > Prolixibacteraceae > Draconibacterium. Next base: position 2,455 of record JAUVDE010000209.1, on the reverse strand, counting down.
CGAGGCCTTTTGAATAAGAAAAATAAGGAGTATAAACAACATCTTGCGGATTACTTCCCAGTTTCCAATCCATAATATCGTTCATCAATTGAATGGCAGCCTCATCAATAATATCATATTCGCCCGGAGGAATTATCAAGGTTGCATTTTTATTTTTGCATTCATCAATTGCATTCTGCAGTGCCTGTTGGTCATTTAAACCGTCGTTGGGAATTGCTCCAAAATCGCAGGCATTAACCAACAAATTAGCAGTTTGCCCAAAAGAAAGGAAACTACAACAACAAAAAAGTATTAGGTAAAGCGGTTTCATACTTTCATATTTTCCTTTGAAAGGGAATTATCAGAGACTTAAATGAATCGTTTCACCAGCTTCCATTTCAAAAACCAAGTTTTCACCTTTTATTTTGAATTCTTTGTCGGCTTCAAATTCATCGGTTTTGAATGGATTTGCCAATACTAACTCACCACCCTTTTCCGAAGATATTTCAAGCTCTGTTACTGCACCCTCTTCCATTTTTGCTGAAACGATAAATGCGCCGTAGCTTCTTAGTTTTTCAAAACTAACAGCCTTCCAATCTACTGGAATAGCTGGAAATATTCTCACAACTCCGGTATGACTTTGAATCAACATTTCCTGAATACCAGATGCAAAAGCAAAATTGCCTTCCAAGGTAAACGGGCGATAAGTGAATTTCGAATGCCCCGCTTTGCACTGGTCGCCATTTACATGAAATGAGTTACGAAGACAGAAACATTCGGCAAAAGTACGAAGTACGCGAGCTGCATTTTCGCCGTCCAGGTTTCGAGCATACATATTCCCAAGCCAACTAAATGAGTAGCCTGTCCAGTAATCCGAGCCGTTATTCTCGAGGTTTGCCAAGGTGTTATCAATTATCTTTTTGTCAGCCTCGCCATTGGAAACATCAACCGTTCCGAGTGGATGAAAGCCCATTAAATGCGAAAAGTGGCGGTGCGATTCGTCGTAAGGAAAGCCTGGTGCAAACATAAATCCGGTTTTTGAATCAACGCTTAGCTCAGGCCATTCCGACAATATTTGTGTCCATTTTGCTGCTTCGTCGTTTAATCCCAATTCGCTTGCCAACTCGGCTGCCTTTTCGTAGTTCCAGCGAATTAATGACAAATCGAAATTTGTAGTTTCTTCAAACCAGGCTTTTGCTGAATTATCATAAATCTCAGGACTTGAACTCATCAATAACTTTCTCCTTCCATCGTCACCCTTTATCGAAACTTCATCAAGAAAAATGGCCACATCTTTTAACCACGGGTAAGCACGTTCTTCCAGAAAATCTCTGTCCATTGAAAATTTCCAATGCAAATAAAAATGATGTGCCAACCACGATGCAACACTTTGTCCCATGGAATACTGAATCCAACCTCCCATTGGTTCGCCATCCAAAGTGGTTACACCTGGAACATTCATTCCTTCAACCCCGAAATAGTCTTTTGTGTATTTCTTAAAAGCCAGACGGTATTTCCAAAGCCAGTTCAGAAAACCCTCTTCCAAATGCAAATAGTTTCCAGCGTAGGCTGGCCAGTAGCTCAATTGCGTATTTAAATCGTGATGGAAATCGCCTTTCCAAGGTGGTAGTTTTCCGTGGTCGGCAGTCCAAACCGACTGTAAAGCGATTGGCGGTGCATCGACACGAGCAGCGGACCCAAACTTGTACATTTCGAGCATGTACTGGCGTTGCAATAAAGAATCCGGAATTTCAATAGCCGATTGGCTCCAGTAGTTTCGCCACCAATTAAGGTGGGTTTTATATGCCGATTTGTAACCAATTTCAGTATCTACAGAAACTACTTCACTAGCTTTTGGCGTAGGTTCCCATCCTTCGTTTGCCGACGAAACCGACCAACATCCGGTTAGTTCTTTTTTCGATTCTTCCCAGGAAGTATGAATTTGATACGAGAATTCACCCCAACCATTTTGATTGTAGGTGTAGGAATTATCCCCTTCAATTATTTCTCCTTCCGGATATTCCAGTTGATTTAAATCGTTTCGTGATTGATTTGTATGCCCCTCCGTATTTTCGCGATTGTAGGCAGGCGAAACCAATTCAATGCTAATACCTTCAGGAATATTTTCAAATTTATACCAACCCAAAGGTTTTTCTGCATGAACAAAAGTGGTGAGTTTGGCACCGTTTTCCCAATCGACAACACAGGTTGCGGTTTTAATATCTAAGCTAACCAGTTTTACTTTACCTAGTTTCGAAATATCGAACTCCAAAGCTCCTGCAGGAATTTTTGATGGCGCAGGTAATTGATTATAGGGAACATCGAAAGCCTGTTGTACTTTTTCGTATTCGCCAGCCTTCCAATGCTCGTAAACATCGGTGAACTTCCACTTATCGAAATCGATGTTTTCCATAGGTCGTAAATCCCACAAATCGGCACGGTCGAGTGAGAAGCGGAGTTTGCCCTCTTTTTGCCA
>JAUVDE010000310.1 GCA_030595485.1 Draconibacterium sp. | reverse complement strand
ACTCATGTATCCAATGTTCCTTTTTACCTTTTCTGTTTCTTTGTAAATATCAAAACCAGCCACTTCTATTTCTCCTGAAGTGGGCGACGAAAGACCACATAAAATACGGATGGCAGTAGTTTTTCCAGCACCATTGGCACCCAGGAAGCCGAAAATTTCACCGCGATTTACCTCAAAACTTAGATTATCGTTTGCAATGAAGTTTCCGAACTTTTTCACCATGTTCTTTACTTCAATAATCGGCTTTATATCTTTTGTGTTATTCATTTATTTCTCCATTAAATTCATAAACACATCTTCAATGCCTGCGGGAATTTCTTCCACTAGCACATCTTTGTGTCCCAATTTATTCAGATAGTTATCTAGCTCATTACACTCAGTTTCGTCGTTTATGCCCGTGTAGTGCACAAACTGACCAAAAGCATAAACGGCTTCAGCTTTTTCAAAAGCACGCAAATCGTTTATTAGTTTGTACATATTTTGGGCATGAACCTGAATTGTTTTTCGCGGAAATTTCTCAGTAATCCGCTTAGGGGAATCTATGTCCAGAATTTCACCATTTTGAATAAGAGCCACTTTGTCGCATAAATCAGCTTCATCCATGTATGGTGTGGAAACCATTATCGTAATATCTTTTTTTTGCAGCTTTTTTAACATCTCCCAAAATTCTTTACGCGAAACTGAATCGACCCCGGTAGTTGGTTCGTCGAGCATTAGTATTTTGGGTTTATGAATAAGTGCGCACGACAAGGCAAGTTTTTGCTTCATTCCACCCGATAATTTGCCAGCACGGCGTTTTTTGAAAGGCTCAATTTGATAATAGATGTCTTTGATGAGGTCATAATTCTCTTCAATCGTAGTTCCAAAAACGGTAGCAAAAAAGTTGAGGTTTTCTTCCACGCTTAAATCCTGGTACAAAGAGAAACGTCCCGGCATGTACCCAACGATATGTCTGATTTTTTTGAAATCTTGTACAACATCCAGTCTATCCATTTTTGCCAGACCAGAATCGGGCAATAGCAAAGTCATAAGGATGCGCATTAATGTTGTTTTCCCTGCACCATCCGGACCGATTAACCCAAACAATTCACCACGCTTTACCTCAAGCGAGATGTCCTTTAAGGCTTGTACACCTTTATAGGATTTTGAAATGTTTTTTATTTCTATCAATTTCTGTTTCGTTAGTTTTTCGCTAAAGAGACAAAGCATGCCTTGTCTTTACTGTGACTGCGACTGTTTAGTTGAAGTTTACTTCCCCCGGCATTCCAATTTTCAAAGTGCCATCGTTGTTAACCAAAACTTTTATCGCATAAACTAATTTCACGCGCTCTTCTTTTGTCTGAATAATCTTTGGCGTGAATTCAGCTTCCGACGAAATCCAGCTTACTTTGCCCGTAAGCATTTGATTTTCGGTTTCGTTTTTATCAATCAAAACTTCAACTTCTAGTCCAATTTTCACATCTGGTAACTGCGCTCCGCTTACATAAACTTTAAGTTCTAATTCGCTTAAATCGGCTATTTTGAAAAGTGACTTTCCGGGAGCAGTTAATTCACCTTGCTCGGCGTAAGTTTCTAAAATAGTACCCGAAACCGGAGACTTTACAAGGCATCTTTCAAACATGTCTGTCATCGATGATTTTTGGGCATCTAAAACTTCCAATTCTTTGGTAACTGCAACAAACTGTGTTTTTGTGCTTTCAATTTGTTTGTCTATAACATTCATTTGTCCCTGAATATCGTCCAGTTGTTTTTGCGTAGAAGCTCCATCTTTTAGCATCCTTTTTGTGCGGTTTTCATTTACTGCAAGCGTCTTTTTCTGTTCTTGTAAAACCTCAATTTGAGAACTAATTGATTCCCGCTTTGAGTCGACCGCTGCTTTTTGCGCATCAACTTGCAAAACCTTTAGCTGGATTTGAATGGTGTCAATTAAAGCAGCTACAAAGTTGGTTTCAATTGTTTGTCCTTTTTCAACATTAAACTGGAGTATTTTTCCTGATGACTCAGCAGAAATAATTACCGTTTCGGCTTCAAAATTCCCATACGCATCTGATGTTTCGGTGTTGGGTTTGCATCCAAAAAGTAGGAGGGCGATTGCGAAGATGTAAGTTATGTTTTTCATGATGTTATTGTTTTACTGTGAAATGAGACAAGGCATGCCTTGTATTTACTGCGACTGAATATTGTGATTGTTAACTAGTTCTTTCCTTTAATTAAATTGTATTTTTCCTGAGCCTCGTTTAATTGTATTTTTCGTAATTCGTAGTTGAGCTTTGCTATGGTTTCGGCTTGTAGTTCCTGAATGTAATCGGATGCAGTAATGGATTCATTCTCCAATTTTGAGGCTGCTGCTTTGGTAATGTCGCTGCGCAGGGCAACCATTTTCTGATCGTTCCCCAGCATCGTTTCAATTTTTGAAATTTGTTCTTTTTTCTGAACCAATAAAAGCTGAATGTTTTGAATAAATGTAGCTTCCTGACTTTGAATCATTTCTTGTTGGAGTTGTAAAACCTGCTTTTGCCGGGTCGTGTTTTTCCAATCAAAAGCATTCCATGATACACCCACGCCAAACATGTAGTAGCCTTTAAATTCATTTAAAAGCATATTTAGTCCTGGTTTTCCATAACCGAGCTGACCAAAACCATAAAGTTTAGGATTCCGGGTTTTGCCCAATAGTCCCTGCTGGGTTCCCAGCTGATTACGTTGATTGGCAAAAAGGTTTAGCTCGGGACGAATAAACGCCGAATTAAAATTGGCAGTTACTGTATTGTAACTGAAATCTGAACTCTCGGTAAACGTAACTCCTGTAAGTATAGAAAGCATTTGTGCTGAAGCACTTTTAGCTGCATCTAATTGTACCGTATTTTGGGTCATGCTTAAGATTTCGGCTTGTACAACCAGTGCCGCTGAATTTTCCAATACGCCGTTTTTAATGCCCGATTCAATTAATTTTAATCGTTCGTTTAAGGTTTTTATCTGGGCTTCAATAACTGCCTTTTGCTGGTCGACCACAAGTGATGTGAAAAAAGCCTGTGCTACTTGTTCATTTAATTTGTAGAGTTCAACTTCCAGCTGGCTAAGATTACTTTTCAAAATGGCCTCTTCAAGGGTTTTATTCGATTTTGATATGCCACCATCCCAAATGGTTTGTTGTAATTCAGCATAAGCATTGTAACGATCCTTGGTAACTGCTGGGATAGATATTCCAGCCGCCGGCAGGTTAATAGTTATTACCTCCGATTGATAGCTGATTTGCCCGTTTAAAGTAATTTGTGGAAGATAATTTGTTCCATGATTTTCTTGTTTTAAACTCGAAATCTCTTTCCAAAGCTCCGATTGTTTTAGGTTCGGATAGTTTTCTCTTGCCCAAACATAGCAACTGTCGAGCTGCACCTGAGTTTGCCCAAAAACCAGTTGGATGGGAAAAAGGAGAATTAGAAGTATTTTTTTCATGATGATAGTATTATTGTTGTAGGTGTATATTGTAGAGACAGGGTATGCCCTGTCTTTTCGGTTAACCTACAAATGTTTGTCTTTCAATAAAATGGCGTTTAGCACGAATTTGGTAACACTAGCTTTTCTCTCTTCCATAAATTGCGTGTAGGCTTCGCTGTCGTTCTCAAATAACATAAGCTGCATTAGCGGTTTAGCAGCAAAAGGGAAAAGGCACATCGAAAGAATGTTTAGCATAATATCGCGTGGGTTCATGCGCACAATATTTCCTTTTTCCATTTCATTTTCGAACATGGCAAATATGATATTTGGGTTTATACTCTGGCTTCTAAAAATCTGCCCAAAGAAATCAACACCGCGATTAATTTCGCGAAGAATAAAAGCCGGAAGCCTCGGGTTATTAGTTAGAATGTCAATATAGTTTTCGATAAATTCTTTTAGTTTCTTTTCAATGGGCTCCTCCGAAGTCATTAGTTTAATAATATTTGGAAATATTTGTTTAAACAAATTGGTGAAAATGGCTTCGAATAGTTTTTGTTTCGAACGAAAATAGTAATGCAATAACGCTTTGTTTATTCCTGCTTCATTAGCTATTTCCTGCATGCGTGCTCCATCCATTCCCTTTTTTATAAAAACGGTTTTTGCAGCTTCAAGAATCTTTTCTTCGGTATTGTCTTTTTTTATTTTACTCATTTCAAAAAGTAATTATCTATATGGTTTAACCAGATGGTCAAAACTAGAACAAAGAAATATTATCTGCAAATAAATTAATCAGAAAGTTTAACCAGATGGTTAATTCTTGATTTTGAGGAAATCTTTTAACTTTACTTTTCATAAATCTAAATCAATTAAAATTTCGAAAATGAAAACTTTAAAAATTACCTCGAAAATTATCATTCTAGCCATGCTGGTGGTGATTTCGTCGTGTTCAACAAAACCAAAGTCGGGTGAAAAATGGATTCAATTGTTTAATGGAAAAGATTTGAACGACTGGGATATTAAGTTTAAAGGACATGAACTTGGCGATAATTACAATAATACTTTCCGTGTTGAAGATGGATTGTTGCGCGTATCGTATGAAAATTGGGATGAATGGAATGG
>JAUVDE010000321.1 GCA_030595485.1 Draconibacterium sp. | reverse complement strand
ATGGATCTCACCGCAACAACCTTGTGTAAGGAAAATAATTTACCCATTTATGTTTTTAATATGGATGAAAAAGGTAATCTGCAAAAGGTTATGCGTGGCGATGATATTGGTACTTTAGTGCATAATTAGTGCCTCTGTTATTTTTATAAAGAATAAATTATTTAAATATTTTTTGAGTATTTATATTTTTTCTATATTTGCTAACAGTCCAAAGTTAAAAACTCAGGCTTACCTAATGGAAGAAGAACTAGAATTTGTTTTAGACATCTGTAAAGAAAAGATGGGTGCAACAATAGAGCATCTTGAAAAGGAATTGGTTCACATTAGGGCCGGAAAAGCATCTCCTTCGATGTTGGATGGAATTCTTGTAGAATATTATGGAAGTATGACACCTTTAACTCAGGTATCTAATGTAAGTACTCCTGATGCAAGAACAATTGCTGTACAACCGTGGGAGAAGAAATTAATTTACGATATTGAAAAAGCTATTATGAATGCTAATTTGGGTTTAAACCCAGATAATAATGGTGAAATTATCAGGATTAATATTCCAGTTTTAACTGAGGAACGCCGTATAGGTTTGGTAAAGCAAGTACATGCTGAAGGAGAACATGCGAAAGTAAGTATTCGTTCGGCACGAAAGGAAGCTAACGATAGTTTGAAAAAACTACAAAAAGATGGACTTTCGGAAGACCTTGAAAAAGATGCTGAGGCTGAAGTTCAAAAATATACGGGTGATTTTGGTACACAAGTAGATGCTTTAGTGGAAGCTAAAGAAAAAGATATTATGACGATATAATTGTTTTCTGTTTTCTGAACATTGTTTAATTGTTTTCATGGCTTTGAGGCAGCTTGTACAAGCTGCCTCTTTTTTTGTCTAAATTTCCCAAAATATCCTTTAATCACACTTTTTAAAGTAGTAGCTCTTCTTTTCCTCTTTTACATCATAAGTATAAATCTCAGTATCATCATACTGATAGAAAAGAGATAGTAGACCAATATCGCCAGCACAAAAAAAGCTGTGTGCACACATTACCAAGCTTATAAAATAGACCAAAGGATGTTGGAAAGTAAGCAAACATCCAAAAACGCTTAGTACCTTAATCACGATTAAAGGAGCCAAGGCAATAAAAGCAAACTGTTTCTTATTTAATACGTGTTGGTCAGCTTCGGCATAAAAAATGAATTTTCTGAAATAGGCCCCATAATTCACTTTTTTGGCTCCGGTAAGTTTTATGGCTACTCCATGAAGTAATTCATGAATTACAATTAGTAACGAAAGACAAAAAACCAACGCTACTAAAATGTAGAACAATGGTTCCGAGTTTTCTTGGAATGCAAAAATTACAGAACGAGTAATAATGAATCCGGCCAATACCAGCATTATTACCTGATAAATCATGAATGATTTCACAAACCAACCTCCAGCAGAAAGTTGCTTTATGACAAACTCCTTTATTTGCGCGTGATTTAACTCAGCAACTAACTCGTACTCGTCACTATTTTGTAATTCTTCAATACTCGGATTTGCCATGCCTATTCGTACCGTATAATTTTGTAAAGGTCTTTCAGGTTAAACAGTTTTAACAGAACAGCAAAGAATACTGAACCCGCGAGCATTGCAAAATAACCGTAAATCCACTGGTCTATTTGTTTCGAGAGTGTACCTAAAACTGCAACAACGCCAACAAAAAGCAGTAGTTGAATGATATACTTTATTTCGGGTTTTAGTTTGAAAATGATAAAAGCCAGAATTAATTGTGCTCCCCCGGTAAAAAGTTGCGTTGCCAAACTGGCGTAGGCCGAGCCAAAAGCTTGCATACGTGGGATGAGCATTAAATTCAATACAACATTAAGCACCATTCCACCGAAAGCCATAATGTTTAGATATTTCATACTACCGTTGGCAGTAAGCAGAGTGCCAAAGATGTAAGTGGTGGCGATTCCTATAAAACCACACATTAAAATCCCCAGAATTGCAGATGAGTTTTCGGTATTGGAAGTATATAAAATGTCCATTATTTCAGTATTGTAATAAATGCTCGAAATGGCAATAATTATGGCAGGAACAATTAATAGTGTATAAGATAGTTTTACCATCTGTCCCACATTTTCCTTTTGCTTAATCATTTTAGCAAAAATGGGGAGCAGTAATCCGGCAAATAAAATTCCAAAGGCAGAAATGGCATCCAATAAACGAAAAGCCTGTGCATAAATACCGGCTTGCTCTTTTCCCAATGGGTCTGGAAGAAGCCTTTCTATCATTACCGAATCGATACGATTGTAAAACGACATTAATAAAATAAGCAGTGCGTATGGATAGGATTTTTTTAGGAAAACCCTAAAAAAAGAAAAATCGAAACGGATTTTAATTCTTCCAGTTTTGCCAAGAACGATACCAAAAGTAATAAGAGTAGTAGTTCCGTAGGCAATTGTTTGGGCGTATACAAACCATTCGATGGTAAAATCAAAAGGTAAAATATTTGTAAATAGCAGAATACCACAAATAATTATCATAAAACTACGGTCGAGAACGGAGACCAAGCTATCGGTACGGAAGAGATGAAGTGCACTAATATTCGACCGTAAATAAAGTGTAAACGAAATAAGAAATTGATTCAGTATTAAAAAGAAGAGTATGTGAAACTGAATCTTGTCGTAACCAATAATTGCTGCAATTACCAAACAGAAGATGGCGTAAACTATTGCAAGTAAAAATTTTAAGCCAACAATATTAGACAGGTGTTTGGGTAGTAAATAGTTGTGCTGTGCAATATTTCGGTTGTTATAGTTGGTAATTCCAACATCTAACAAAATATTTAAAATCATCGAGAAATTGAAAAGCGCAAAATACATCCCATAAATCTCGTTACCCACTGTGTTTTGTACAGTTAGGTCTATCCCAAAAATGAATAAAGGCTTAATTAATAAATTAAGGAAAAGAAGTAATATGAGGTTGGTAACAAATTTACGTTTCAAAACGCTTTCGTAGTTAAGTTTCTCTATAGTTTATGAACGGCTAAATGTAAGAAATATTGGACAGACTGAACCGATAATTTTCAACAGTTTCTTTGTACATTTACCCAAACTTGAAAGCGAAATATGGTAATTGCCGTAAATACTCGATTATTATTAAAAGGAAAACTGGAGGGAATTGGTTGGTTCACGTATGAAACCTTGAAACGGATGACTTTGAGCCACCCGGAACACGAATTTATTTTTATTTTTGACCGTCCTTATGATCAGGAATATGTGTTTACCGAAAATGTGACTCCCGTTGTAATTGGACCTCCAACCCGCCACCCATTTTTGTGGTATTTGTGGTTCAATTTTCAAATTCCGCGGATACTAAAAAAGTACAATGCCGATTTGTTTTTATCTCCCGATGGATATTTATCGCAGCGCACGAAGGTGCCACAATTGGGAGTAATACATGATATTAATTTTGTGCATCGCCCCGGTGATTTGCCATGGTTAAAAGCAAAATATTACAATTATTATTTCCCAAAGTTTGCCCGTATTGCCAAACGTATTGCCACGGTTTCGTTTTATTCGAAAGAAGATATTACACGTTCGTTTAAAGTAGATTATGATAAAATAGATGTGGTTTACGATGGGATAAATCAGATTTTTGAACCCATTTCGGAAGACGAAAAAACATCTGTTCAAGGACAAAGAACAGATGGTAAAGAGTATTTCTTATTTGTGGGAGCATTGCATCCAAGAAAGAACGTGTGCGGCTTATTAAAAGCTTTCGATGCCTTTAAAAGTGTGAGTAACACTGATAAGAAACTGGTGATTGTGGGTGGCGAAATGCATAAAACCGGACCTATTTTTGAAACCTACGAAAATATGCGTTATAAAAAAGATGTGGTGTTTACGGGGCGTGTTTCAACGCACGATTTACACGATATTTTTGGAGCCGCTTTTGCCTTGGTTTTTGTGCCATTTTTCGAGGGATTCGGAATACCAATTGTTGAAGCGATGAGTGCCGGAGTTCCGGTGATTTGTTCCAATACAACGTCAATTCCCGAAGTTGGTGGTAATGCAGTCCTTTATGCCGACCCAGTGAAAATTGACCAAATTACCGATGCCATGATTAAAATATCGGAAGATGCCGACTTAAGGAAGTCATTAATTGAAAAGGGTTTTATTCAGAAGGAAAAGTTTAGCTGGGACGAAACGGCGCGTTTACTTTGGATGAGTGTAGAGAAAGCATTGCAGTAGTCAGCGTTCAGTAGAGATGAGGCATGTTTTATCTTATTCCAAGAATATTATTAGTTCAGAATGAAGAAATCGAAATTATTACCTTATCATTTAGAAAACACCATTGAAGCCGGTTGCGATGAGGCTGGTCGTGGCTGTTTATCAGGACCAGTTTATGCAGC
>JAUVDE010000343.1 GCA_030595485.1 Draconibacterium sp. | reverse complement strand
CGGCTCTAAAACAAAATATTGGGAAGATACCAAAGTGGCCAACTGGGACGGACTGTAACTCCGTTGACTTTCGTCTTCGCAGGTTCGAATCCTGCTCTTCCCACAATTTCAAAAGCCTTTCATTGAAAAATGAAAGGCTTTTTTTATGCCTAATTTTCAGTACCTTGTAAGGTGTTCATTTGTAAAATTAGCTTATGCCTCGTTTACTGAAGACTTATACAAACAATGCAAAAATTGAATTCGATGATGGTTGTTTCGATGGCTGGTGCGTGTTTCTTACCAAAACCAATGGTGAACGTTATGCTCCAACCGATATCAAATATTTTTCTCGTCTGAAAATTCTTGGAGAGAAATATGGTCCGCAGAAAATTTACGACGATTTTGTGGTAATTTATAATCGTACAACAAAAGATGTAAACGAGGAAGTTTTTGAACTAATTATAGCTTTAAGCAAAAACTATAAGGAAGATGCGCTTGAAATTGAGGTTTGGTTTGGTATTATTTATGCCGGTATGATTGCCGAAGAAAATAAGGACAAAGCTATTCTGAAAAAGCGAATTAAACGATTAGGCATGCATCAGTTATTACTACAGGAGTTTAGTGCAGAAGAAGCCGCCAATTTTAGCAAAGGAAGAAAATGGCGAGAGTTGGACCAAGTAATGCATTCTCTTGATTTTTAGTCGGAGTATAAATTTCTACAAACCCATACTAATTAAGAATGTAGCTGCAAATGCAATAATTGCATACAGTTCAGGAAATACGGCTAGCACCATGGTTTTTCCAAAAATATCGTGACCGGAGCCTATCCCCGCAATTCCATTGGAAGTTACCCCACCTTGGTTTAGCGCAGAGAAGAAACCAACAAAACCAAGTGTAAGTCCGGCAGCCATAATGGCCACACCTTGTAACATGGTCATTTCAGAGGATATTATACCCGAACTATTGATTATAAAAAATCCTGCAAAGCCATAAAGTCCCTGAGTGCCCGGCAAGGCGCTTAGTAATAAGTAACTCCCAAATTTGTCGGGTTTCTTTTTTAATGCTCCTACTGTTGCATTTCCGCCCTTTGAAACACCCACGGCACTTCCTATTCCTGAAAAAATTAGCATAATTGCTAAACCGAGATAAGCCAAAATTACTGCTGTTGTCATGATGTATTATTTTTAGTTGTTACTATTATTTCATAGATGTTCTTTCTATTTTGTAAATGGCTTGTAAGCTTTGCTACCTCCTTTAAAACCTGCATTTTTGTAAAATTCAACAAAGGTTAAACGCATGGGGTGTACAAACGATCCGAGTGATGAAATGAGAATATTTAGGGTGTGCCCTAATAATAAGAAAATGACAAAAAAGACTGGTCCCAAAATTTTTGAAGAGCCTAATATTTGTAAGCCAATATCGTTTATAACAAAGCCAAGTATGGCGCTTGATAATCCTAATGCGAACAGGCGAATGTAGGAGAGCAGGTCTCCAAAAATTCCAGTCACGGTTGAGTAAATATCCCAAACTCCCTTGCCAATGCGTGTTAAAATATTTACGCTTGGATCGCTAAAGAAAAGTATGAAAAATCCACCACCAAAGAATATTGTGTAAAGTATAGAGTTGTTTTTCGGAATAATTCCGGAACCAGAAAGAATTATATAAATAATACTGCCAAGTAAAATAACGAGCCACCCGCAAGTGGCCAAAGCATAACTAAATCCAAATTGTTTGGTTTGATTAACAGCTCGTATAAACAGGCCAAAAATAATTTGAACACATCCCAGAATTAATGAGAGATTAAACATTTTATCGGGGTTAAGAAAAAGATTACGGAAATTATCGGTTAAAGCTAGTTCTGTCTCAATTAAGTTTACTCCAAAGAATGTTCCCGATATTGTGCCGAAAATAAGGGTTGCCAATCCTAAAAGTTGAATAAGTGAGAGATAAGGTTTATGCTCTGCTTTTGCTTTAAACTTATAAATGCCTGCACCTATTAAAAATAGTAGTCCATAACCGGCATCGCCCAAGCAAAATCCAAAAAACAGCATAAAGAACGGTGCAAAAAATACGGTTAAATCAAGCTCAGCATAATCAGGAAGGGAGAACATTGCTCCAATGGGTTCAAATAATTTACTAAAACGATTATTCTTAAGTAATACAGGGATATTGTCGTTGGGTGTCGCCTTTCTAGTGACGTAAAGTACCTCGTGTTTTTCAAGGTATTGATTTAGCACTAGGTTTTTAGATTGTGGTACCCAGCCCTCTAAAACCATTAGTTTATCATCTGCTTCTTTTGTTGTGTTTTCAATTACTTGTTGGAAGGCAAGTTCGTGAATTAGGTTACCTTTATTTGTTTCAAGTAGGCGTAGCGAGTTTCCGCCATATTGATTGAAACACGAGTTTATGGATGAAATGTTAGTTTTCAATTCCAAGATTTGACTTTCAAGATTTGAACTAGGAGTATCTGGAAGTTCAATGTTATCCAAATTCAATTCATTGGTAGTTTTACTTGTTTGAATGAATACAAAAAGTATTTGATTTCCTTGGTCCGAGATGATTTCAACAGGTTCGCCTGCATTAAGCAGTTCTGTAAATTTCTTCTTCGATGAAGAATAGAACTTCAGTTTAATTCCTTCTTTATTAAGCTTGCCTAACAATTCGGGTGAGAAGCTTCCCCAGGGTAAAGCTTTATTGTAGGCCTTTTGAATTTCGTCAAAGCTGTTTTCAAACTGCTCAAGCTCTTTTTGTTTCCTTATGATTTCCTGAACAATTTCTTCTGCATTTAAATTAGACTTAGAAGTTGTGACAATGGGTTCTCTTGTTTGAAGGAATTGAATTACCCTTTCGTATTGGTTAATTACCGAATATTTTTGTTTTAGTTTATCTGAAATTATCTCTTCCTTTTCAAGTACATGCAATACACCTAATTCTTGCAGTTTCGCAAGAAAACTATTGTATTCCTTATGAAATACGAGCATGGTGTATTTTAACATGGGCACTATCATACTATTATTTCTTTTTGTTTTTGCTGACGTTTTTTTACAATCTTCTGGGCTGATTTTGAAAGATTCTCTTCATCTTCCAAAAAGCGTTTTATCTTCCGAATGGCATCTTCATATGCAGGAATTTGCACCTTCTCATAAAGATTTACTTTCTGTGTTGTTTTTCTTCGGGCATGATCGAGCAGCATCATTTTTCGATTAAAGATTTCTTTTTCAGTTTCAGTTACAGTAAGTTCTTTTAAAAAACGAATGCCATTTGGAAACCAACTGGGCTTTTCAAATAAGCTATATTCCTTTTCTTCAAATACTATTTTATCGAGAATAGGAATGGATACTCCTGCTATTTTTTTTGACGAAGTATGAACTTCTCTGATGGTAATTAAATCCGTTTTGTACTCGTTCCAAAGTCCAGTCGAATCAGTATTGGCTTTAATTTTTTTGTTAAGCTCGAGTTCTAAAGCCGAAGTTTTGTTTTTTGCTTTTTTTACCTCAAGCCGTAAAGCAGCTTCCTTGTTTTTAAGCGTAGGAAGTGCTTTAAGCCTAACGTTGAGTTGCTTGTTTAAACTTTGCAGTGCCGTTTTATTATATTGAAACCGTATTGCCAATTTTATTCATTTGAATGGTTATACTGGAAAAATAAGAATGGGTACTTTCTCTGTGGCTATCAATTTTGCCGTTAAATCAGCATGAAACATTTTATAAAATGCCGAGCGTTTTTGTTTCGATAAAGAAATAATATCAATGTTGTTGGCTTCTATAAATTTGTCGAATCCCTTAACAATGTTATCGCTTTCAAACAAAATGCATTTTATGTTTTGCTCGCTGTATTTTTTAGTCAGCATTTTATTTAGTTCATCTACTTTCTCCTGATGATGTGGATCGTCATGCAAATCGATATGTACACAATGAATTTTTTTGTCGTAAGGTTCTAAAACTTTCAGAAGTTTATCTAATGACGCGTTATCGGCATGGTAGAAGTTTGTGGCATACATTACATTAATCTTTTCTTTGCCTTTAAATGTTACAGAAACCGGAACCGCGAGTACCGGATAATAGGTTTTGTCGATAACTCTCATAAGTATTTTTCCTAGAAATTCACCTTCTTCGCTACGTTTGGTTTTGGTTCCCATTAAAATTATGTCGGGATTATATCTTTTGCAGGCAGCTGTAATTACATTTACCGGAGT
>JAUVDE010000011.1 GCA_030595485.1 Draconibacterium sp. | reverse complement strand
TGATATGAATCAACAACAATTATTCGAGCAAATTCAGAAAAAACGCAGCTTTCTTTGCGTTGGTTTGGATACCGATATTAAAAAAATACCACAACATTTGATGGAAAGAACAGACCCTGTTTTTTCTTTCAACAAAGAAATAATTGATGCAACTGCTGAATTTACAGTAGCTTATAAACCCAATCTTGCTTTTTACGAAAGTTTAGGTTCGAAGGGGATAATTAGCCTGGAAAATACAGTTTCGTATGTGAAGTCGAAGTACCCTGATATTTTTATTATTGCTGATGCAAAACGTGGTGATATTGGAAATACATCAAATTTATATGCACGTGCATTTTTCGAAAAGCAAAATTTTGATGCCGTAACTGTTGCGCCATACATGGGCGAAGATTCGGTAAAACCATTTATGACTTACGAAGGTAAATGGGTAATTCTGTTAGCTTTGACTTCAAATAAAGGTGCCTACGATTTTCAGTTTATTGAAGACAAAGAAACGGGTGACAAGTTGTTCGAAACAGTTTTGAAAACCTCACAGACTTGGGGGACCGACGAAAATATGATGTTTGTTGTTGGTGCGACTAAAGCTGAAAAATTGAAAGAAATTCGTGAGATTGTTCCCAGTCATTTCCTTTTAGTTCCTGGAGTTGGTGCGCAGGGTGGAAGTTTGCAGGAAGTAGCTCAAAATGGTATGAATTCGAAATGTGGATTGTTGGTGAATTCTTCTCGTGGAATTATTTATGCCTCGCTAGATGTTGATTTTGCAGATAAAGCAAAAGCTGCAGCAAAGCAAGTTCAACAAGAAATGGAAGTGCTTTTAAAAGAAGGCGGATTGCTTTAGACTCTATTTTTTACGATATAAAAAAGGGTAGCAAATTTGAATTTGCTACCCTTTTTGCGTCATTCTGAACTTGTTTCAGAATCTTTATAGTGAGAACCTGAAATAAATTCAGGTTGACGTTACTGTATACTTAACTCGTTAAATCTGTTCCCAGCTTTTTCTGTAATTGTGGCGAATCCACTCTTCGGCCATTTGTAAAGCCGGCAAAGTGTCGTAATCCTTTTTAAATTTTGGGTCGCCATCCAACACCTCAAACTTATCTTTTGAAAGTACGCGAATGGCATCGGAAGGGGATATGTTTTTAAAGCGCATATTTGGGCCATCCCAATCTAATTTTCGATGTAAAGTTTGCAAACGAACAGCTAATACGCCCAATACAACCATCTCGTTTAATGGTCCTGAATAGGCAAAATTAGAGGAAGCCTCCAATCGAGTCTCTTTGCTTTCTTTACATGCTCTAATCCAGTCTTGTTCGTGCCCACCTTCCATGGCTTTCGAAATTCTTCGGATAGACTTCTGAGGATGCTCAAAGTTTTCCATTTCATTTGTAGGGAGCAATGTTGGATTGGCAGCGTATGTGCCACACATTATTTTCCCTTTTGTGCCATAAAAAACACATCCTCCACTCTTGTCGCCCATTTGTTCACCATCTTTTAATTCATCGGGGCGAGGAGGCATAAAACCACCATCGTACCAATTTACGGTAACAGCAGGCATGGCTACTTTGGGTAAGTTATCACGTCGTGGAAATTCATATTTTACAAACTCAGCATTAGGCGCCGATTCGTTATTAAACGGAGTCGAACTTCCTTCAACCGAAGTAGGGTATTGTAGTTTTAGTGCTTTAAATACCGGGTCGATAATATGACAACCCATGTCGCCAAGCGCGCCTGTGCCAAAATCCCACCAGCCACGCCAATTCCATGGGTGATAGGTTGGGTGATATTCTCGGAATTTAGCTGGTCCAACAAATAAATCCCAGTCTAATGTTTTTGGGATACGTTTGCCCTTTTCTGGTTTCGTTAATCCTTGTGGCCAAATGGGGCGGTTGGTCCAGGTGTCAACGTGGGTAACTTCGCCAATTGTACCTGCCCATATCCATTCACAAATCTGACGAATTCCTTCTGCTGAATTTCCTTGATTTCCCATTTGCGTAGCAACGCCATAACGTTGTGCTGTTTCAGCTAAAATACGCGATTCGTAGGCAGAGTGGGCCAATGGTTTTTGAACAAAAGCATGCATGCCTTCGCGCATGGCCATTAAAGCTGGTAGTGCGTGAGTATGGTCGGGTGTTGCAATCATTACCGCGTCAATGTCCTTTTGCTGTTCGAACATTACCCGAAAATCTTTGTATTGTTTGGCCTTGTACCAGCGTTTAAATGAGTTTTTGCCTGCGTAATCCCAGTCTACATCACAAAGCGCTACAATGTTCTCTGTTTCCATAAAACGGAGATTAGTGTACCCTTTGCCACCAACACCAATTCCTGCAATATTTAATTTATCGCTGGGTGGTTTATGGCCTAAACCTGCAATTACATTCGATGGAAGTATTGTTGCTCCAGCTACCGAGGCAGCTGTTGTTCCTATAAATCTTCTGCGTGATAATTTGCTCATAACCTTAAATTCAAAAAGACGTAGCAAAATAGAAAAAATATCAGCGTTTACCTACGTTTTTTAGTTTGTTGAAGAAACTTTAAGAAATATTACGAAAAAAATGGGTGGACTATTAATCCACCCATTTAATATTTTATTGTGCAAATATTAGCTTGCTTTTAAGCGTTTAATTCCCGATTTCTCAAGTTGCTCTTCTGCATATTCTCTTGTGATGTTCAGGCTTTCAATTTCTTCAGATGGAGCATCAAACATGGCATCGTTCATTATGTTTTCACAAATGGAACGAAGTCCACGTGCTCCTAGTTTAAACTCAATCGCTTTGTCAACAATATAATCAAAAGCTCCATCTTCAAAATCGAGTTCGATACCATCAATTTTAAATAGCTTTTTGTATTGTTTAATAACCGAGTTTTTAGGCTCTGTTAAGATATTTCGCAAAGTTACTTTGTCGAGTGGGTTTAAATAGGTGAGTACCGGCAGACGTCCAATTATTTCAGGAATCAAACCAAACGATTTTAAATCCTGTGGCGAAACATATTGTAATAAGTTTTCGCGTTCAATTTGGTCGGCATCTTTTGCGGCACTGTAACCAATAACTTTGGTATTTAGTCGAGTTGCAATTTTGCGCTCGATGCCATCAAAGGCTCCTCCACAAACAAAAAGAATATTTTTAGTATCAACCGGAATTAACTTTTGCTCGGGGTGTTTACGACCACCTTGCGGCGGAACGTTTACAACCGAACCTTCTAAAAGTTTAAGTAAACCTTGTTGAACACCTTCGCCCGATACATCACGAGTAATCGAAGGATTATCGGATTTACGAGCTATTTTATCAAGTTCGTCGATAAATACAATCCCTCTTTCGGCTGCCTCAACATTGTAATCGGCCGACTGAAGAAGTCGTGTCAATAAACTTTCAATATCTTCACCAACATAACCTGCTTCAGTTAAAACCGTGGCATCTACAATGGTAAATGGCACGTGTAACATTTTAGCAATGGTACGCGCTAGCAATGTTTTTCCTGTTCCGGTTTCTCCAACCAAGATAATGTTCGACTTTTCAATTTCAGTCTCGTCGTCGTCAACCCGCTGGGTTAATCTTTTGTAATGGTTGTAAACTGATACCGACAAAATCTTTTTAGCACGGTCTTGCCCAATTACATATTGGTCCAGGAAGTCTTTAATTTCTCTTGGTTTTAGCAATTTAATGCCATCTAAATCAAAAGTATTTTCAGCCTTAACTTCTTCCTGAATAATCCCGTGCGCCTGATCGGCACAACGATCGCAAATGTGTCCGTCAATCCCTGCAATTAAGAGATTTACCTCCTTCTTTTCCCTGCCGCAAAACGAACACTTATCCATTTTTTCTTTTTTTGACATTACTTGTTGTTCCTCACTAAAATTTCATCAATCATTCCATAATCTACGGCTTCTTGTGATGTCATCCAGTAGTCACGGTCAGAGTCTTTTTCAATTTGTTCAAAAGTTTGTCCCGAGTGCTGGGCGATAATTTCGTATAACTCAGTTTTAATCTTTTTAATCTCGCGAGCAGTAATTTCAATATCTGAAGCTTGCCCTTGTGCACCACCCATTGGTTGGTGAATCATGATTCTTGAGTGCTTCAAAGCTGAACGTTTCCCTTTTGTTCCGGCAGTCATTAAAACTGCTGCCATTGATGCTGCCATTCCGGTACAAATTGTAGCTACGTCGGCAGTAATATATTGCATGGTGTCGTAAATACCTAAACCGGCATAAACCGAACCTCCAGGAGAGTTAAAGTAAATTTGAATGTCTTTTGATGGGTCGGTTGATTCGAGGAACAAAAGTTGCGCCTGAATAATGTTGGCAACCGTGTCGTCGATGGGTACACCCAAAAAGATAATACGGTCCATCATTAAACGCGAAAATACATCCATTGATGCTACGTTTAACTGACGTTCTTCAATAATTGTTGGAGAAATATAGTTTCCGTAAATAGAAGTGTATTTGTCCATTGTTAAGCTGCTGATTCCAGCATGCTTGGTTGCGTATTTTTTAAATTCGTTGTGATTATCCATTTTCTTAGTTTTCTTATAAAAAAATAACTTTGTAAACCGTTTCAAAAACGATTCACAAAGTTATAAAAAAGTTCAATGCTGATGCACTCAGCAAAATTTATTTTGTATGAACTGGTTAAGTGCGATGCTTACTTCATCATTTCGTTGAATTTCTCTTGCGAAATCTCTTCGTCCTGAAGCGTAACTTTTTCTTTTACAATAGCTATAACCTTGTCTTCGGCAATCTTTTTGTAGATGCGTTCTTTTTCCTCTTGTTTCTCAAGCATCATATTTGCAAACGACTCCAACTGCTCTGCTGGTACATCGTGTATGCCATATTGCTGGTACTGAGCCAATGCCATTTTCTTAGCAAATTCAACGGTTTCTTCAGGTGTTACTTGAATTTCGTTTTCTTTTGCGACCACGTCTTTAATTAATTGCCATTTAAGGTCAAGAATAAAGTTAGGGAAATCTTTATCGATTTGCTCCTGCGTTAATTCTTTGTTAATGGTAGTTAACCAACGCTTCAAGAATACTTCTGGCAATTCCATATCGGTTTTTTCAACCAAAGCATCGCGTGTGTCTAATGTAAATTTATTGTCCGAAGAATGAACAAGGTTAGTTGCTATTTCTCCTTTAATTCGTGCTCTGAAATCTTCTACTGTTTTAACCTCAGTTTCTTCTCCATAAAGCTTTTTGAAAAGCTCTTCGTTCAATTCAGCTTTTTCGTACTGAAGAATTTCGGTAACAGTATATCTGAATTCGCTTTCCAATGTTTCAGCTTCTTCAGGTTTAATGTTTAACATGTGACCAACTTCTTTTGTATTTTCAAATGCTTTTACAGGATTGAAAATTACAATATCGTCTTTTTTGCAGCCAACAAACGAGTTTTTAATCGCCTCGTCTTTAATCATGTCAACAGCAATTAAAACACCTTCTGGAGCAATTCCGCCTTCTACTTCGTTTCCTTCAGCATCTAACTGAACAAAGTTTCCGCGAATAGAGCTATTGTCTATTGCAACGTCAACTGGTACGTTTTGTCCCAATTGCGATGTTGCCATGTCTTCCTGCTGAGAAATCATCTCCTCAGAAACTTCAATTTTGTAGTATTTGTATTTGCTTTCTTTGTTTAAGCTTACTTTAACTTCTGGAGATAAAGCAATGTCGAAAGCAAATTCGAAGTTCTCATCTTTTTCCCAATTAAAATCTGTTGTCTTTTCTTCGTTTGGAAGAGGCTCACCTAAAATTGGAAGTTTTTCATCCATCATGTATTTCGACAAGTTCTGCGAAAGCAATTTGTTTACTTCCTCAACCAAAACCGCAGTTCCAAATTTCTTTTCAATAAGTCCTTTTGGAGCTTTCCCTGGTCTGAATCCCGGGATGTTTGCTTTTTGACGATAATCTTTTAGAACATCGGCTACTTGTTTTTCGTAGTCCGCTTTTTCAATACTTAGGTTAATTGTTGCATTAACCGCGTCGATGTTTTCTAAATTAATATTCATGATGATAAAATTTAAATCAATAGCCTAAATTAAAAAACGCCAACTCTTGTTTTTAAACAAGGTCGGCGGTTTTTTGAGTGCGGATGAAGGGACTCGAACCCATACATCAAAGATACTAGATCCTAAGTCTAGCGCGTCTACCAATTCCGCCACATCCGCTAATTGCGGCGCAAAGATAAATAAAAAATTTATCTAGCAAAAGTTTTCTGTCTTTTTTTGAAATTTATTGAAAGTATTTGTGCCATTTTATAATAAAACCAGGCATGCCTAGCCTTTCCGAGCAATATTAGAGCAAATCATTACTAAGCACTACAACTGATTACTGTGATTTTTTTACCTCCATTCAACAATAGTTCCACGCTCCTCATCTTGTAATTCTTTAGGAATAGAATCTTTAATTTCTTTCCATAAAAGATTAATGAGTTTGTGTTTAGCAAAATGGCGAGAGTATACCAAACTTACCTCACGTAAAGGTTTCATGTTGGTAAAGTTCTTAACATTGTAGGCTCTTTTTTGCGACATGGTTGCTTTCGCAAGCTCGGGAATTAGCGTTATTCCACCTTCCTTATCCACAATATTCATTAAGGTTTCCAACGAACCTGCCTCGAAGTGAAAAGGCAAACTACTATCAGTAGTTCCCATGTACGAGCACAGATTGATTACCTGATCGCGGAAGCAATGTCCATCGCTAAGTAGCCAGATTTCGGGTGTGGCAATATCCTGAACCGTAATTTCTTTTTGCTTGTGTAATTTGTGCCCGCTGTTGGCATAAATCAGCATCTCCTCGTAAAAAACAGGCTTCTCAATAATTTTTTCTTCGTTAAGTGGTGTTACCAATATACCAACATCAATTAAATCTTTATTTAAAAGTTTAATGATATTTTCGGTAGTTGCTTCTACCACTTTTATAAAAATGTTTGGATATTTCTTTTTGTAAGCACCCACAAAAGTGGGCAATAAATAAGGAGCAAGCGTTGGAATAATGCCAATGCGCAACATCCCTGAAACCAGATTCTTATGGTCTTTTACAATGTTGTTAATTTCGTCGGCTTGTTTAATGGCAATTCTGGCTTGTTCAATAACTCTTGTGCCAACATCGGTCGGAATCAGTGGTTGTTTACTGCGGTCGAAGATGATAATTTCAAGGTCTTCTTCGAGCTTTTTAATTTGCATTGAAAGCGTGGGTTGAGTAATAAAACAGGATTCAGCTGCTTTCCCAAAGTGCCGATACGTATCGACTGCAACAATATACTCCAACTGGGTTAGGGTAATCATGATGTAAGTTGATTTTTTGTTAAAGATAGAAAAAATCTATAGCAAAGCACGATAGGCGTGTTTTAATTCTTTTTTGTAAAGTTGAACAAAAAAACAAAGCAATATATAGTGAAAAAGATGAAGGTAAAGTGAAGGGAGAAAGTGTATTCGTTTCCGTATAAGTAACAGTTATAATGTTGTTTGCTGTCGGTACCATTCGAAGCTTGCCACAGAAAGTGCATTCGAAATGTTCAGCGATTTACAGCCTCCGGGCATGGGGATATACACTTTTTGCGGGCTTAGTTTTATGATGTTTTCAGGTATCCCATGCGATTCGCTACCCGCCAAAAGAATTAACTTTTTGGGAAGCTTTGTTGAAAATATATTTGTAGAGCCATCGCAGGTTTCTAGGACTGCCAACTCATAATCGGATTTTATTTTATTTAAAAAATCGTCTTCTGAAATAAAGTTCCAGATCATTTGCTTGAATGAAAAACCAGCGGTTTTTTTGATTTTTGCTTCGCGATGCAATTCGTTTGTTTTTATAAACAGGGCTTCTGTTGCACCAAGATTGTGTGCCATTCGAATTATTTTTCCAATATTTTCAGGGTTCGAAAGGTTCCATGCAGCTACAATAATCTCACAATCAGTAGGAACTTCCTCTTGTGGTTGCGACTTAAAAAATTGAACAGAATTGGTGTTCATGCTAATATTTTGATTTCATCGTTCTTTTTAAAATACTAATTTTGCTAAAAATATTAAAGATGAAGATTTCTGTTCAATACATTGCAATTTTGCTGGCAATAATTTTTGTGGCTTGTGGCCCATCCGACGAAGATAATGCCAAAGTTAAACTCGATTATGCAAAGAGTTTATTGCTGAAAAAGGATACAACCAATGCTATTTTGAAATTGGATAGTATTCCAAGATTATACCCCGAAGCTATTTATGCAAGCAATGCCGCAAAAAATTTGCTTAAAGATGTACGCTTTGAAGTGATGCAGCGAAAAGAAGCCGAATTAGATTCATTAAAGATTCAGATTGCCGACTTAGAAAAATCATTTACCAAAGAAAAAACAGAATTCGACCGTTATACACAGTATATTCATAAACGCCAGACTTTTAAACGTGCCTGGGATCGTTCGTATATTAAAGTTCATTTGAATGAAAAAGGAGAGTTGTACTTGAGTAGCAATTATCATGGCGAAAATTGGTTAAACCATATTGGATTGCGTGTTTACGACAGTGGCGAAGATGCTAAAACCGATGATATTCCCATTGGTTCAGTTGATAACCATAGAAGTGATTTTATGGAAGCCAAGTGGGAAAAGGTTTCGTACCGAAATGGTAAAGATGGTGGGGTAATTGAGTTTATTGCCCAGCATGTTGATCGCAATTTAAAAGCTGTTTTTCTAGGGAAAGAATACTACTATATTATTTTGGAAACCTACGACAAAGAAGCAGTTCGCGATGCTTTAGCACTTTCGAAAGCATTGAAAAAGGCTAAAAAATTGAATAACGAAATAAAAGGACTGCAGAAGAAATTAAATATTGGCTAATCAAAAAGCCTGTTAAATATTCAAATCCGGAAGATTCTCTTTTGGATTTTTTTGTTTAATATTTGATGTGAATCTCAGATCTCAAAGTGAATAATCACTAGCCTTTTCGTTTGATTTTAAGCTTTTGTCCAATGGACAATCCACGGTCGTTGCTAAGGCTATTTAATCGCATGATTTCATCAGAAGAAATACCGGCATATTTTTGGGCAATTTCCCAAATGGTATCACCTTTTCTAACTGTGTGATAAACATAGTTAGCGTCAAGTGGTTTTATCTCAGGTTTTTCTTTTGGAGCGCTTGACTTTCCAATTGAAGCTTGTTTTTGGGCAAAGCTCATCGTGTTGAATTTGTCGTATTTTGCCTTGTCTTTTTCAGGAACGTAAATGGCAAGTTTCTGACCAATGCGAATAATGTTTCGATTGATGTTGTTCCAATAGCGTAAGTCAGATGAACGTACATGAAACCACGAGGAGATAAACCCAACATTATCGCCTGATTTAACCGTGTACAGCACCTTGGTTTTCCCTTTAATATCAACCGGTGTATAATAGGTACTAGTACTTGTGGTTGGGTTTGCCAATGTATTGTCTGGAAAATACTTATTCCGCTCGTAAGCAAAAATAGCGGTATCGGCATCGATAAATGCCATTATGTTTTCTTGCGGCAAAACCAGTGGATAAGGTTTGTTCTTTTTGGCCGGAATTACATCGCGGCGGTACATTGGATTTAAGGCCCGAAGTTGTTCTTTTTCGATATCGATTTTTGCGATTACCTGATCGAAATGTAGGTAGTCATTTATGGTAATTGTATCAACAGCAAGTGAAATGGCAGGGTAGCGCGGTATCAAATTGTGTTCTTTGTGATATTCGAATGCATAAGCTGCTGCAATAAACGCGGGAACATAACCACGGGTTTCGCGAGGAAGGCGGTAATAAATTTCCCAGTAATTGGTTTTTCCTCCCGAGCGACGAATGGCTTTGTTTACGTTTCCGGGACCACAGTTGTAAGCTGCTATTGCCAAATGCCAGTTGCCGTATATTTCGTGTAACTTCGTTAAATAACGTGCTGCAGCATCGGTGGCTTTTATGGGGTCGCGGCGCTCGTCAACAAACGTAGTAATTTCCAGGTTCATACTTTTCCCAGTACCATACATAAATTGCCACAAGCCATTTGCACCAGCTCTCGAACGTGCAATTGGATTCAATGCCGATTCGATAATTGTCAGGTATTTAATTTCAAGTGGCATGTTGTACTTGTCCAAAGTTTCTTCAAAAATCGGAAAGTAATAGGCCGAAAGTCCCAGCATCACTTCAACTTGATCGCGGCGCCTTTCG
Organism: Draconibacterium sp.; assembly: GCA_030595485.1. GTDB lineage: Bacteria > Bacteroidota > Bacteroidia > Bacteroidales > Prolixibacteraceae > Draconibacterium. The sequence continues at coordinate 9,220 of JAUVDE010000011.1, read as the reverse complement.
GTATACATTTTAATGTAGTTGCGCACCACTTTGTTGTACGACAAATCAACAACTTGTTCAATATCGATTAAACGCTGAATGTAAATCGAATCGGGTAAATCTTTGGGATAAACCTTCAGACGAACTTCTGAAGTATCGAATTGAAATTTATTTTGTATTTCCCAAGAGCCAAACAAACTGTCCATTTGGTCTGAGAAAATGATATTCGGATCTTCATTAATCTCCAATGCGGCTGCCTCGCTCGAATCAAGAGCTAAAATGGTATCTGTCACTTCTGTTTCCAGTTGTATAGAATCGGTGTTTTGAGCTAAGCCATTAAAGGATAATGCGATAGTCAGAAATAGAGTAAGTAGTGTAAGATGTTTCGTCATGCTAAAATGTAAAAGTGCAGTTAATGCCGTAAATGTTTTGCTTGTTAAAGGATTGCATGGTGGGTTGCCAATTTAGTGAAAGGTCGTCGCTCATATCGAAATCAAATAGGTGGGCATCAACACTAGCGTCAATAATTTGGAGGCCGTAAAAGCCAACAAAACCGATAACAAGTAAATCGCGGTTTCGTCGGTAATAATCTTGTTGTTTCGATATGCTTGTTTTAAAGTTCTCGTAGTCCGTTGCGTTGTCCAAATCAACCCAGTCTGGTTTTATGTCCATGTACGAGTTGCTTGGATCATCTTCCCCCCACGGTCCGTCAGGTTCGCTATCTGTTAAATCGGTGTAGGCTAATTTCATGGTTTTGTAATAATCGTTATTCCAATGAATAAAATAACCAATGGTACCAAACCCAATATAAATTATCGGAATTTTCCAGTACTTTTTATTGTAAGCCTGCCCGAGTCCCGGAAGAACAGCAGAAAAAATAGTCGCTTTTTTGGGAGAGTGGACATAGGTAGTTTCGGCGTCCATTTCTACAATTTTTGTAGAATCGGCGTCATGCGTTTGCCCATTAAGGTTTAACCCTATGAAAAATGGGAGTAGAAAAATTAATATTTTAGGAAAATGTTTACCTATTACCACACTACAAATTTTGCGCAAAAATAGAAAATACCCACAGTATTTAGGTGGTAGTTAAGGTTTATTTTTGATTTTCAATTATTTTAACAATTCTCTCCAAATCTTTTTTCGATGTAAACGGAATGGTAATTTTCCCTTTTCCTTTGTTATTCATCGAAAAGTCGATGCGAGTACTAAACGTTTTGTCGAGTTGTGTTTTTACAATCTGAAATTCTTTTGGAAATTTTCTTTTGGTGGTTTTGCTGGCTGTTTTTCCTTCTTCGGCATTTAGGTCACGAACAATTTCTTCCACCTTTCGAACAGAAAAACCGTGCTTAACTATTTGTTCGAAAATCATTATTTGAGTTTCCGAATCATCAATATTAATAATTGCACGTGCATGTCCCATCGAGATTTGTTTCTCAATTAAACCCTTTTGAACAACAGCTGGTAATCTTAATAAACGCAAGTAGTTGGCAATAGTCGAACGTTTTTTACCCACACGCGAGCTCAATTCTTCCTGAGTGTATTCCAGCTCCTCCATTAAACGCTGATAGCTTAAAGCCACTTCAATAGCATCTAAATCTTCGCGCTGAATATTCTCCACCAATGCCATTTCCAGCATGGTATCGTCTTTAGCTTTTCGAACGTAAGCGGGTATTTTATTTAACCCAGCTAGCTGCGATGCTCTAAAACGACGTTCTCCAGCAATAATCTGGTATTTATCGTCGCCTATTTTACGAATGGTTATAGGTTGAATAAGCCCTAATTCTTTGATAGAATCCGTAAGTTCAGCCAGCGCTTCTTCGTCGAATTTTGTACGGGGTTGAAAAGGATTCGCTTCAATTTTGCTGAGCTCAATTTCATTGATTCCCGCACCTTCCTGCATCTTGTTAGCATCATCGATAAGCGCGCCAAGTCCTCTTCCTAATGCATTCCTTTTAACCATCATAACTACCTACCTTAATTTATTACTACACCATCTTTATCCTTCGACATCTGCGTCATGTCATTGCGTTGTAAAATCTCGCGTGCCAAATTCATATGGTTAATGGCTCCTTTCGAGCTGGCATCGTATAAAATAACCGGTTTCCCATAACTTGGGGCTTCGCTTAATTTTACATTTCGCTGAATTACAGTATCGAATACCATTTCCTGGAAATGATGTTTTACTTCTTCGTAAACCTGATTCGATAAATTTAAGCGACCATCGAACATGGTTAACAAGAATCCTTCAATGTCTAATTCAGGATTTAAACGATTCTGAATAATTTTAATTGTATTTAAAAGTTTACCCAAACCTTCGAGCGCAAAATATTCGCATTGAACCGGAATAATTACCGAATCGGCAGATGTTAAGGCATTTACAGTTATTAGTCCGAGAGAAGGAGAGCAGTCAATGAAAATGAAATCGTATTTTTCTTTCAATCCTTCCAATGCAACTTTTAAAACCTTTTCGCGGTTTGGCATATTCAGCATTTCAATTTCGGCACCTACCAAATCAATATGCGAAGGAATTAAATCGAGGTTTTCGATCTCTGTTTTCATAATGGCTTTTTCGGCGTCGATATCGTTAACAATACATTCGTAAATACTCGATTGTACATTTCTTACATCGAAACCTAAACCCGAAGTGGCGTTAGCCTGTGGATCTGCATCAATTACCAAAACTTTCTGCTCTAAAACGGCGAGGCTGGCAGCTAAATTAATAGTTGTTGTGGTTTTCCCAACTCCTCCTTTTTGGTTCGCCAAAGAAATTATTTTTCCCATCTATGCGTCGTAATTATTAATGAGTGATTTCAAAGTTAACATTTTACCCTAAACCTGTTTGGGATTTTTATTAACGGTTTGATTGTGGATTTTATAAACGCTTGGGAGTGAGTAAAAAGGAATGCTGATTTGTTTATATTTTCTGCGACTTCATCTCTTTTTTGAGCAGTTTTTTATCGATTGGCACAACACCAAGCTTTTCACAAACTAAACCGCCTGCCAGGTTCGACATTAAAGCCATTATTTTTGGTGGAAGTCCTGTGGCCATAGCTAAACTAGCAACACTAATAACGGTATCGCCAGCACCCGAAACATCAGCAATATAACGAATAGCAACCGGGTAGTACTGTTCTTTTACACCGTTGCTAATAAAAACACCTAGTTCGGAAAGTGTAACAAAAATCAATTTCAAATTTTGTTTTCTTTTGAATTGGTCGGCAGCACTTTTAATAGCCTCTAAGTCGCCTTTGTTTATTTGCAAACCTGTTCCTTGTACAAACTCTTTAAAATTAGGTTTGAAAAGCGAAACGTCGGTGTAATTGTTGAAATTTCGTCTTTTAGGATCAACAGCAGTTGGAATACCTTTTTCTTTGGCTAGTGAATTTATAGTTTGAAAAAGTGTATTAGTAATAGCTCCTTTGTCGTAATCAACAAAAATAATCACATCAACTTTTTTGGTCTTAATTTCCAAGGTAATGGCATCAACTAACCATTTTTCAATTTCAGGTGAAATGTAATCTGTAGATTCTTCATCAACACGAACAACTTGTTTTCCGTCACTAATTATTCGATTTTTAACCGTAGTCTTTCTGCTCGAATCAACAAAAATTCCATCTCGTGAAATTTCTCTTTTATCAAGTAAAGCTTCAAAGTCTTTTCCTTTTTCATCGTCGCCAATTACTGAAAAAAGGATAGGAGTTGCCCCCAAAGCCTGTAAGTTGCGCGAAACATTTGCTGCACCACCCAAACGGTTTTCGCGTTTGTTAACGGCCACAATTGGCACTGGAGCTTCGGGAGATAAGCGTTCCACTTTTCCCCACAAATAGGTGTCCACCATGGCATCGCCAATAACAATGGCGCGCATTTCGCTAAACTTTTCGAATATTTGATTTACTTCTGTGTTATTCACTTAACTGTGTTAAAGCGACAAAACTACGAAAAAATCAGCGCTAGAAAAATGATGATGGGTAAATTGCTTCAGAAAACTTCCACCGGCAACTGTTAGTATGGGTCAACATCAATGTTAATCATGCAGTTACTGTTCATGGACTGACTTTTTACATTTTTTGTTGAATTTGTAATTTCATTTTTAATGAAATCTAAATTCAGGCTTTTGTGTATTTTTATCCAGATTTCTTTTTGGTGCCACAACTGAATTCGGCTAATTAGAGGAAATTCGGGCCCCATTACAATTAACTGTTTGTGTTTGCGAATCATTTTTGCCAACTCTTCGGCCACACGATTTACGGTATCCACATTTTTGTGCTTTACCACCAGTTTTATCAGCCGGTAAAAAGGTGGGTATTTAAAAAGTTGTCGTTCTTCGAAATGCATTTTTAAAGCTTGCTGATAATCTTGCTGCTGAATAATTTGAATTAAGGGGTGATCAGGTTGTGAGGTTTGAATAACCACTTTGCCTTGTTTGTGCTTTCGACCAGAGCGCCCGGCCACTTGCGAAATAAGTTGATAGGCACGTTCGTGAGCTCTAAAATCAGGGAAATTAATCAGGTTATCGGCGTTTAAAATTCCAACTACACTTACATGGTCAAAGTCTAATCCTTTGGTAACCATTTGTGTTCCAATCAGAATGTCAGTTTTTCGCTCTTCAAGGTTTTTTACAATTTTGGCAAATGCATCTTTCGATTGGGTTGTGTCTAAATCCATTCGGCTAATTCGTGCATTTCGAAAAAGCTGTTTTATTTCATCCTCAATTTTTTCAGTACCAAAACCACGTGTTTTTATTTCGGGTGAACCGCACTCGTCGCATTTGTCGGGCAATTGATAGCTAAAACCACAGTAATGACAACTTAAGCGGCGTTTGTATTTGTGGTAAGTTAAACTTACATCGCAGTTATTACATTTGGGGATATTGCCACAACTAAAACACTCAACAAAGGGCGAGTAACCGCGTCGGTTTTGGAAAAGAATAATCTGTTCCTTTTTCTCGAGTGCCTCCTCCATTAGTTCGAATAAAGCAGGAGTAAGTATGGAACGCATTTCCTTGCGTTTGTATGCACGTTTAAGGTCGGCTACGAAGATTTCGGGCAACTCCATTTCCGAATGGCGTTTCAGTAAATTCACCAAACCATATTTGCCGGCCAGCGCATTGTGGTACGATTCGTAAGAGGGTGTGGCAGAACCTAACAATATTTTTGCATCATTCTGAAAACCCATAATAACAGCCATGTCGCGTGCATTGTAGCGTGGTGTGGGGTCGAATTGTTTAAATGAATTCTCGTGCTCCTCGTCAACAATTACTAGCCCCAGTTTTGAAAAAGGTAAAAATACTGCTGAACGCGCACCCAAAACCACTTGGTAACCTTTCTCCGGTTCTTCTTTAAACTGAATAACTTTGTCCCAAATTTCAACACGCTCCTGACTATTTAAACGCGAATGGTAAATACCCACTTTATTGCCAAATACGTTTTTCAGGCGCTGAATGATTTGTGTGGTCAGCGCAATTTCAGGAACCAGATATAAAGCCTGCTTGCCTTTTTTTAGTATTTCATCGATTAAATGAATATAAATTTCGGTTTTACCACTGGCGGTAATTCCGTGTATGAGTGCTACCTGTTTCGATTCAAACTCTTTTTTTATCTCAACAAGTGCTTTGTCTTGATGTCTATTTAAAAGGTTAATGCTAACCTGTTCAATTTTAGCCTCTTCAATTCGTGAAATCTGTTTTTTATATTCAACCAGAAATTTCTTTTTCACTAACTCTTTTAAAATGCCTGAAGAAAAACTGGTGTTCAGTAAAAGTTGTTTTTTGGCTATTTCAGTAATTTCATCGATCTCGAAAGTTTTGCAAACTGCACAAAAATGAAATAAAAGTTGCTGTTGTTTTTTTGCACGCTTTAGCGATTCGACTTTTTCGCTTAAGGTTTTTTCCGAACCTATTTCAGGATGAATTTTTACAAATGATTCGGTTTTGGGTTTGTATTTGGCATTTACTCTTTCCTCAATGTAAATCAGCTTTTTATTCATTAACGATTTTAGTGCTGAATAAGAAAAGTTAGTACCCAGTTTTCGCTCTAATTCTGATAAAAGCGAAACATCTTGCTCGGCTTGACGAAGAATTAATTCTTCTTTTTCTGATAAACGAACCTGTGTATCAACTCCGGTTAAAAGTATACGCGATTTACTTTCCAGTTTTAAACCAGTTGGCAATGCCGCCCGAAAAACATCGCCCAGTGTACAGCAATAATACTGTGCAATCCAGTGCCAAAGTTTAAAGTTCTCGGAAAGAACAACAGGATGTTCATCTAATATTTGTTGAACTTCTTTAATCTCAGTTGTTTCGGGTTTTTCATTTGAAACGGTAAGTACCAGCGCGGCATAAATTTTCTTTTTGCCAAACTGAACAATTACACGTTTACCCGGCGCAATATCATTCGCAAGCGACTGCGGAACCTTGTAGGTATATGCATCGTGCAAAGAAAGAGGTAATATTACTTGGGCAAAAAGTTCCGACATACAAAGAATTATTCTTTGCTTAAAAGTAGTTTAAAAAATGATATTGAAACGTGAAAAGCTAAGCTTCGTTAAAATTTGTGCGAACCCACTCGGCCACTTCTTCCATTAACCAGTTTGGTGTTGATGTTGCTCCACATATCCCAACCGATTTTACATTCGCGAACCACGACTTTTCTATTTCGCTAGTGTTAGAAACCATGTGTGTGTCCGTGTTTACTTCTTTGCAAATGGTGTATAAATATTTACCATTTGAGCTTTTTTGGCCAGCAACAAAAAGTATTAAATCATATTTTGTGGCAAATTCTTTCAGGTTTGGTACACGGTTCGATACCTGTCGGCAAATGGTATCTTTAATTTCAACCGGAATACCGGGCTGAATTTTTTCTTTAACCGTTTTCGCTATTTCATGAAAATCTTCGATCCGTTTAGTCGTTTGCGAATAAAGGGCAACCGGGCGGTTCATATCTATCTTTTCCACATCGGCAATTCCTTCAATAATAATAGCATTGTGGTTCGTTTGACCATTTAAACCTATAATTTCGGCATGACCTTTTTTTCCAAAAATAACCACCTGCCCCTCTTGTTCAGCTTTTAGTTTGTACGAACTTTTAACTTTTTCTTGCAGAGTAAGCACAACCGGACACGTTGCGTCAATAAGCTCAATGTTGTTTTCCTCAGCATATTGATAGGTTTCGGGTGGCTCGCCGTGGGCACGGATAAGTACCTTACAGTTATTCAATGTAAAATATTCCTCTTTTGAAATAGATTTCAATCCTATTTTTTCCAGACGATTAACTTCCATACCATTGTGAACAATATCACCCAAACAGTAGAGCTGGTTTGATACTTTTAGCTCATTTTCTGCTGCTTTAATGGCGTTGATTACACCAAAACAAAATCCCGATCTCCTGTCAATTTCAATAATCATTTCTCCCCTGTTATTCCTTTAACTTTATTAATGGTCCACTCTAATTGTTCCTCTCGTGTAATGTTGCTGTTGTCGAGAAGAAGAGCATCGTTAGCTTGTTTTAAAGGACTTGCTGCACGTGTCGAATCAATTTTGTCGCGTCCTTCAACATTGGCTAGAATCTCTTTGAAATTCACATCGTCACCTTTTGCGGTGAGCTCATCAAAACGACGCTGTGCACGAATTTTTGGCGATGCTGTCATAAATATTTTTAGCTCGGCATTTGGGAAAACAACCGTTCCGATGTCGCGACCATCCATCACAATACCTTTGGCTTTTCCGTTTTCGCGTTGCTGACGAACCATTTCGTAACGAACTTCGGCAATGGTACTTATGGGGCTTACATTCTCTGAAACTTCCAACTGGCGAATTTTATCTTCAACATTTTCACCATTTAAGAAAGTTGTGTTTTTTCCCAATTGCTCATCCCATTTAAAAGTGATTTTAATGTCTTTTAAACTGGCAATTACTTTATTGTTATCAGGAACTTTATTTTTAAGCCAGCCATTTCGTAGCGCAACCAAAGTTACTACGCGGTACATCGCACCTGTGTCGATATAAACGTAGCCAAGTTTTTTTGCCAGCGATTTTGCCATTGTGCTTTTCCCGCACGACGAATGCCCATCGATGGCTATAATAATTTTTTTCTCACTCATTTTCTACCTGAATTTGGAACAAATATGGGGATTTTATTTAAGAGGTTAATGTCTTTTTCTAGAAATTATCATTGAGATTAATGGCCAGGGAAAACAAGTTGGATGAACCCGCCAAATGGAATTGCGATATTCCATAGTCGAGCCTAAAACGTTTTACTTTGATACCAAATCCCGCTGAAAAACCAACCGTTGAGCCTTTGTCGTCGAACTTCAATTCCTGACGGCGTTGATAATTGTAACCGGCGCGTAGTATGAAATTTTCAGAAGGTAATACTTCAATTCCTAATACTAAATGGCGCATGGTTTGTTTTAGTAAACTTTCATCGCGTTCGTAAATTGTTTCAGGAGAAAATTCAGGTTCTTCCTCCGGCTCGTACAAATCCCAATGGTTAAGGTGCTGCATGGTTGCCGATAAAATTACCGGGGCATGTTTTAATCGTTGACTAATTCCTAATTGTAAATTAAAAGGAATGCTTTCGCGGTTGCCATCGTCGTAGTAAGTTGTAATTTGAGTACCAACATTTCGGGCAACCAGTGCCAGCGATGTCATTCCACTTTTGCTTTTAAAATTTAAACCAAAGTCGGCAGCAATTCCAAACGATTGGTAGCTTTCGAATGATGAAAGAATGGGTTTCAGGTTTACTCCGTATTTTAATCGTTTGTAGCTATTCGAGTAAATAAGGTTTAAAGCATATTCGGCTGCATTAAAGGTGGCTCCTGTTAATTCTCCATTTTCCAGCGCTTCATCAAATGTGCCGTAATTTATGTAATGCATTCCCACTGCAAAGTTGCCAATTCCATCGTACGACTTTGCATACGAAGCATAACCATAGTTAATATCTGTAAGGTAATTTACATAGTTCACCAATACGCGGTTGTCCATTCCTTTGTGCAACAAAGCCGGGTTAGTGTGTGGTAAATTTAAATCGAGAGAGTCGCTAATGGCAATTTGAGTGCCACCCAAAGCAGCAATACGAGCCGAGTTGGTAAGCTCCAAGAACTGGTAGGTACTCTCTCCTCCAATCTGGGCTTTCCCTGCCAGAACCATTACGCTAAATAAAAATACAAAGTATATCTTTCGCTTCATTCGCGATCTCGTTTTTTGTAAAACGCCAAAGGTATTTATTTATTATAATGGATGAAG